>DATNPE010000026.1:0-3591 GCA_036703355.1 Allocoleopsis sp.
TACAAGGCGATCGATCGCCTGCGACGACGAACCCGACTGACCGAGAAACTGGAGTGGTACGCCGCATCCGGGTTAATTCCGGCGAGCGCAGAACCCACCTATGACAGTGATGAAATTGGCGACGATCGCCTGCGATTAATCTTTACCTGTTGTCATCCTGCCCTAGCGATCGAGACTCAGGTGGCACTGACGCTGCGAATGCTCGGAGGACTGGAAACGGACGAAATTGCCCGCGCCTTTCTGGTACCGACGGCAACGATGGCCCAACGACTGGTCCGGGCTAAGCGCAAAATTCGAGATGCAGGTATTCCCTACAAAGTCCCAGAGACAACCAACCTTACTCCTCGCATAGAGGCTGTACTGACGGTAATCTATCTCATCTTTAATGAAGGCTATGCCGCAACCAAAGGCGAGACAATCGTCAGGGCAGATCTTTGCACCGAAGCGATTCGGTTGGGACAGTTAGTGCGGCAATTGATGTCTCCTCAACCTCCCTCAGAAGTTACGGCATTAGTGGCGCTGATGTTGTTACACGACTCGCGGCGAGATGCCCGTTTAGATGAAGCAGGCGATCTGATTCTGCTGGAAGACCAGGATCGGAGCCGTTGGCATCACTCACAAATTGCTGAGGCCTTGCCCCTGGTAGAAGAAGCGTTGCGGGGTGGAACGGGGGTTTATGCCCTGCAAGCAGCGATCGCGGCCCTCCACTGTCAAGCCGCACGAGCCGAAGACACAGATTGGGCACAGATTGTGCGACTCTATGAGGTGTTGGAACGCTTGCAGCCTTCACCTATTGTGACGTTGAATCGAGCCGTGGCGATCGCGATGGCAGATAGCCCTCAAGCAGCACTTGGAGTCATTGATCAACTTGCGCCAGAACTGGACAGCTATCATCTATTTCACGCCACCCGTGCGGATCTACTACGGCGTGTCGGAACATCCAGAGAAGCGGTTCAAAGCTATAGGCGGGCATTGGAACTGGTGACCAATGACAGTGAGCGTCGCTTCTTGGAACGTCGATTGCACGAAATTCAGCCCTAATGTCCCCTCTCAACTCATAGCGACTTCAGGCATAGGTCACAATCCCAGGTGGTGTTCTAGACTTGTGGAAGTAGTCATCCATGCTCTATGCGCTACCTTGTCACGACCCAAGCCGATCGCCTACCGACTGACCATCAAATTATTATGGTGGATGGCACTGTGCCCGATTGGTTAGCTAAGCCAGGAGATCTACATTGGGATCATCACCGCTCAGGGGGTGCGGATGTGCAGATGGATGAGATTCCCATGCCTCAGCAGCAAACCCTGCTGGCGGAGCAAGCCACTAACCAACCTCCTTGCTTCGTTACCACAATGGTAGATGCGGATGCTTGTTGTGCAGCAGCTTGGTTGCAACTCCCTCGTGAGGTGCTAACTGCTGAAACGATCGCCAAACTCAAAGCGATCGCCTGGGATTGTGATCATTTGATGGTGCCCGATGAGTTACAGCAATATGCAGAGTTTGGAGCTAAAGCTGTAGTCGCCTTGAAATCTGCTAGCGAAGGCATTGCTGCTGACCTCGGACTCCCCCACGAACGTAAAGACTGGGCAAGTGCAGACTGGGAAGCGTATTCCTCAGAAGCTTTTCAGCGGGGAACGGAGTGGTTGCTGGCCGCAGTCAAGGGCGATCGCTCCTATCCAGGCGAGAGCGGGGAGGCCGATGATTACTGGCAGCAGATTGAGACAGACGCTCAGATGTTGATGGATGAGCATCGAATTCGGTTTATTCACACCGATCGCGGCGATGTTGCAGTCTGTGATCAAACCAGTACCAGTCATGGCCTCGACCCCCGTTCGTTTTACCATGCCATTCCCAAGCTGCACGATTCCTCGCGATCGCCCCTACGCCCAGAAGCCATTACGGTCCGGGATCATCGCGCTGGTGGCACTCAATACACGCTCGGTAGCATTCCACTCCATCCCCAAGCACACAAATTGGATTACACCCAAGGCACATTCGATCGCCTCAGCCAAGCAGAGCAGTTAAAAGATCCAGAATCTGGCCCTTGGGGCGGACGGCGGACAGTGGGTGGCTCTCCTTGGAACACCCCTTCTCAACTGACCATAGAAGAAATTATTGCGCTGTTGGATTGAGGAACACCAGAAACCAACTTTAAGAATGTTTCCTCACCAGGGGACTAAAGCTTAACCAAAACGTTTTGGTTAATTCAATGAACAGCATCCCAGACAGGGGAGCAACAGAGAAATCCATTCTCCTCACCAAGAGTGCTGTCCATTGTCCGCAACTCATCCAGGACCTCTGCTGAGTTTTAGGATTGTTCTAGGATTGTGAGTTTGCAAGAGTCGAAACCGTAGTGATATTGGCTAAATCTCCCGCTTACTGGGTAACCCTTTGCGCTGCTTAAGCCACCATGCTCCTAAAACGATGCTCCCCAGAACAGCTGAGGGTTCGGGAACACTGGTTGCTTGGTTGCGGTCTACAGGAGCGACATTGCCAGCCAGCACGGCATCCACAAAGCCAGCATAAGTTGAAACCCGAGTGTCTCCTGCTAGTTCCCCAAAAGTCGAATTTATCTCCTCGTCAATATCCGTGGGCTGACGTAAACCAGGATCTCCCACCCCATAGGAAGTTACCCCAGCAATGCGATCGCCAATGAAAGCGGGGCCACCCGAATCGCCTCGTGCCGTGTTCACTTCATTGCGCCCCAATCCCAAAGTACCAATCAAATTCTGGCTGGGATTACCATTGTCAAAGTCATAAAGCAGTTGACTTCCAGCAGCCGAAATACCAGGAAAGCTCAACAAGCTTTGGCGGTCGGCTTCTGTGGCCTCAAATTGATTTTGACCATAAAAGCCGAGTAATTGTTCGGAAGTGCGTACTGTTGCTCCTATTGACCCGATACCAGACCGACCATAGCCAACTTTAGTAAAGGTTTGACCCAGTTCATCATTGTTGCGGTAAATGTCGTACTGAGTAGCGGTTGCAGGTGCAGGAGCAAGGAGAGATAGGACAGCCAAATCGTTGCCTTCACCCAGTCTCCCAGTCCAATCAGGTAGGATGAACAGATCTTGGATAGGAACTTGAGCAAGACCATTGAGGAGATTGAATGTCGCAAAGAGAGGTTGGTTGAGCAGGGTAGGAGAGACTATGCTCGTATCTTTTTTAGTCAAACAGTGAGCCGCTGTGAGGATATGCTGTCCTCCGAGCAAGAGCGACCCTGTACAGAAGGGGTTAAAGAGCTGAGCAGAGGGATCGTAGGTCTGCAAAGCGACCACCCCGCTAAACTGACCTGGCTGAACTTGTCGATTATTAAGAGCTGCGTTGTCGGTGGCGACGATCGCATGGGTTGAGTTCTGAATCAACAAAGTTGCGAGAGTAGCACCGACGGTTGCGCTGAAGGGGGCAAACAGTTTCATGGGGCAATCCTCAAGTGATGAAAAGTCCAAGGGGACTAAAAGTGGCTTGATACTTGGCGATCGCTTTTGAGTTTAGGGGTTAGGGGTGGAAGACTCCAGGGGATTATCGGCAAACTAGTTTGCGGGAAAGCGCAATTTCAATCTCGAAGCGATTCATCTGTCTGGGTTTGGTCA
>DATNPE010000027.1:0-3710 GCA_036703355.1 Allocoleopsis sp.
CTGAGACCCAAAAACAAGCGGGTTGGGTGGCGACAATGCGAACGGTTAACTCTTGGGATGAAGTGCCTGCGAGTGCGCTGAAGCTAGACTAGCGCTCATGGTTTTGAAGAAGTTTTCTACCAGAACGGCTCTGGCTCTACAATCTAGAGAAATTCTTCATCCCCGAACCCACCATGACTTACTGTCTGGGAATCCTGACTAAATTTGGCTTGGTCATGGCTGCGGACTCGCGCACCAACGCTGGTGTTGACTACATCTCCACCTATCAGAAGATGTTTGACTTGTCTCAGCCCGGAGAGCGGATTCTGCTCCTCTGCACCTCTGGCAATCTCTCGGTGACACAGGGCGCTTTAACGTTGCTGCGGCAGGATCTCCAGACTCCCGCAGAGGTAAACCTGCACACCCTACCGCACCTGTATGAGGTATCCCGCTACATTGGGGAAAAGCTACGCCAGATTCAAGAACAAGACCGCTCCTGGTTGCAGCAAGACGGCATTGATGCGAGCTGCACTGTGATCTTGGGTGGGCAGATCAAAGGGCAGGAACCAGAGCTGTATATGATTTACAGCCAGGGCAACTGTATCCATGCCAGTAAGGACACGCCGTTTCTGCAAATTGGCGAAACCAAGTATGGCAAGCCAATTCTCGATCGCACTCTCACCTTTGACACCCCTTTGGAATCTGCCGCTAAGTGTGCCTTACTGTCGATCGATTCCACCATGAAATCGAATATTTCGGTGGGGCCACCGATCAGCTTGGTGATGTACGAAACCAACACCTTCAAGATCAAGCATGAACTGCGGCTGCGGATTGGTGCGCCTTATTTAGCTCAGATTCGCAAACAGTGGGAAGCTTGCTTGCGTCAAGCCTTTGAATGTATGCCCGATATTGATTGGGAGCACGCCCTTCAGGACTCGACCGAAGACATCCCGATCGACTAAAGCGCGATTAGGCATTCGTAGCGAATTGCGATAAGCCAAAATCGGTGTGAGCTTGAATTGACAAATGATACTTAAGGCTAGATTGCACGGCCCCCGCTCGGTTCAAGGTGCCAGAAATGGGAGCTGCGTAACTGGGCGTTGCACTGGCCACCAAGGCAATATGATGATCTGCTACCGCTAAACCCTGCGTGGGATCATAACCGCGCCAGCCCGCGCCAGGGAGATACACTTCTGCCCATGCATGGAGATGTCGCTCGGTGGCTTGGCGATCGCCCGCTTCATAACCGCTGACAAATCGGGCTGCTAATCCGATAGCTCGGCAAGCTTCCATAAACAATACGGTCAGATCTCGACAAGAGCCTAAGCGTTGGGTCCAGGTGATTCCCGGTGCTAAGGGTTCGCCAAATTCCCGAATTGTATGTTTACAGGTTTGGTGGATGCGCTGATTTAGCTCAGAGAGAAAGGCGATCGCATCTCCCCCAGTCGCTTGATGGATCTCTTGCGCCAATTTCACAGCTACGGGATCAAGGCTGGTGGAGTAATGCAGCGTTTGACCGCTTAAATACGGCTTAAGTTGAGCATGGAGGGAAGCGGGATAATCGATCGGCAACTTCAGTGCCCAAGGCTCCAGCAAATAATCGAAGGGATTGCTGCGGAAGGTTTCGACTTGTGACAACACCTGAACTTGCAAGCGATCGGTTAACTCTTGCTGAAACCATAGCTTAATCACAGCATTGCCATCCAAGTCGGTGGTTTGCGAGATGCCCAACGGTTTGGGATCAACCACCAACGAAAACGATTGCAACGATTGGCTGGCATCACAGCGGGGACGCAGCCTGACCAAATGAGGAGCTAGCGTTACAGGCTGACTATAGTTGTAGGTGGTAGTGTGGGCGATTTGGTAATGCAAGGGAAGTTGGGAGGAGATAGGGAACTAAAGGATATTGGGTTTGTCATACATTGCGCTTTGCCCCCCTAGCCCCCCCCTTTCTGGTATGCCCGCTAGGGCTATATTCCGGGGGGAACTAGACTCTTAACTTCCCCCAATTTTGGGGGATTGAGGGGGCCAGTGCAGGGAGTTTTTAGCAGACCAGGACGTATGTATACATTAGGGATATTAGGAAGAAGCGATCGCCCCAAGTGGGCCTTACACAGGATTCACGGCCACAAAGGTAGAAAAAACCTTGTCGCCAATGTCATTCAGTTGTCGCTGAATTTTATCTAAAAACTCATGTAACCCTGCTTCGATAATGTCGTCAATCGTCAGGTAGCCGAGTTCAGAGCGCAACCGTCCCACGGCTCGTTCGGCTGGGTTGCTCCAGGTTCCAGTGGGAGTGCCTGTAATCTGATGTAGCGATCGCTCGGCTTGTAGCACACAAAACTGAATCGAGCGGGGAAATTCGCGATCGAGAATCAGAAATTCCGCCACCGCTGTCGGGCTAATCCGGTGCCGCTGCCGCTTACGGTACATTTCGTAGGCACTGGCTGACTTGAGTAGCGCCATCCACTGCAACTCATCCAACGTGCTGCCCACATCTTTGGCGGAAGGCAGGAGGATAAAGTATTTCACATCCAAAATGCGCGCGGTTTTGTCGGCTCTCTCTAGCAAGCGGCCAATCTGCCCAAAGTGCCAGCCTTCACCGTGGGTCATCGTGGCATCCATGATCCCCGCGAACAAATGGCTCAACATTTTCACTTCAGTAAAGAAGTCCTGCCATTCTGGTGTCGTCTCCGCTTCCGCCGCTTCTTTCACCATAAAGTAGAAGGCATTGAGCTGTTGCCACATCTCCGAGGAAATCACCTCGCGCACGGAACGGGCATTCTCCCGCGCTGCTGAGAGACAGGAGAGGATGGAATTCGGATAGTGGCGATCGAAGGTGAGAAACCGCATCACATTGTCTGCGGTGGCTTCGCCATAGCGCTGCTGAAACAAAGGCAAATCACCCGTTGTGAGGATCAGGGGTTCCCACTGTTGTGTCACGCCAGCAGGAGAATCGAGCAATAAATTCAGGTTCACCTCAATGAAGCGAGCCACGTTCTCGGCGCGTTCTACATAGCGATTCAGCCAATAAATTGAATCTGCTACCCGACTGAGCATGGTTTCTACCTCTTTACTTGCAGACGACCCAAGTATCTTTGCTGCCGCCTCCCTGGGAGGAGTTGACGACGAGCGAGCCTTTGCGTAGCGCCACTCTGGTTAAGCCACCGGGGCTAACATAGATGTTTTTGCCGTAGAGAATGTAGGGTCTTAGGTCCACATGACAGCCTTCAATTTGCCCGTCCATTAAGGTGGGTGCGCGCGAGAGGCAGAGCGTGGGTTGAGCGATGTAGTTGCGTGGGTTGGCCTTAATTTTCTCGGCAAAAGCTTCCCGCTCTGCTGGAGAGGCTTGGGAGCCAATCAACATGCCATATCCGCCTGACTCATTCGCAGCTTTAACCACCAGCTTGTCTAGGTTAGCCAAAACATGACTTTGCTGTTGCGGCTCCCAGCACAGATAAGTCGGGACATTGGCGAGAATGGGGTCTTCGCCTAAGTAGTAGCGAATAATCTGTGGCACATAGGCGTAAATCACTTTGTCATCCGCAACCCCGGTTCCTAAAGCATTGGCAAGCGCCACACGGCCAGCACGGTAGACCTCCATCAACCCTGGAACCCCTAGCAGTGAGTCTGGGCGGAAGGCGAGCGGGTCAATAAAATCGTCATCAATGCGGCGGTAGATCACATCCACGCGCTGCAAACCCTTAGTAGTTCGCATTTGCAGGTAGCCA
>DATNPE010000028.1:0-2084 GCA_036703355.1 Allocoleopsis sp.
TGGTAGATTGAGGAGTTTCTACGGCAAACGGGCAAGGCAGACAATACTCAGCGGGTATACCGGGGTCAACTCGTGCGCTTTGCTGCTTGGTGTGGCAAGTCCTGGCTTGATGTGACGCCTAGCGACATCGGCAAGTATCGCCGCGAGTTGAGGCTCAAGGGGTTGAAGCCTACATCAGTAAATCATGCACTGAATACGCTGAAGGCGTTCTATCAGTGGTTACGTCGGAGCAATGGTTATCCCATGAACCAGCCACTGCCGACGGATGCGATCGACCTCGAACGTCAGCCAGAACCGCAAGCTGATTATATTGAGGGAGACGATCTAGCTCAGATTTGGCAGGTACTAGAGTTTGAGGAGAAGACGGCAGTTCGCGATCGCGCCCTTATTGCAGTGTTGAGTCATGGGCTGCGAGCATCAGAAGTGTCGGCGCTGAATGTGGAGCACTGGAACGGCAAGATTCTCAAGGTATACCGCTCGAAGGGGCAAAATGTCTCAGAGGTGCCACTGAACCGAGAGGTGCGATCGCACTTGGAAGCCTATCTGGAGTGGCGACGGCAGCAGGCAGGGGTGTTTGAGCCCGTGATGGAGAGTCCCATATTTCTAGCCCAAGACCCAAAAATTGCGGGGCAGCGGTTGGGCTATCAGGGCTTACATCGGATGGTGAAGAAGTTGGGGCAACTGGCTGGGGTGGAAGATATAAATCCACACCGTTTTCGACATACTTTTGGCACGGAAGTCACGCGGCGTGGGGTTGATCCGCTGTTTGGCAAGGAGCTGATGGGCATTAAGAGCGATCGCGTCTTTCAGCGTTACACCAAGGGTGTGTTCAAGCAAGCAGCAGCAGAGGCTTATTTGAAGGCGATCGGGGAAGAGACTGAAGAAGAATGACGGCAGCTCAATCTGCTTGCTGTCAGAGTAACGAGATTGTTCCCGAGTGTGAGGCGATCGCTGAAATGTAGTGTCTGTCGGGTCGGTGTTTGACCCACTGCTCAACAAGTTTTTTAGGGTGAGCGAAATCTAAGTCCTTTACCCGCAACTACAAACCCTCACTCAGCCGTAGACCGTTGTCCTAGAGCGATTGGGGATAGCAACAGGCTCCGTGTTAAAGCTTGCAAGATGGCCTTTAAATACCCATCGTTTCGTTGGTTTTTGGGACTGTAATAGTCAAAGGCCTTTAATTCTGAAACCATTTCACATCGGGGATTTCAGGTTCGTATTGCAGTTTTTCGCATGGGTCCTGTTCCAATCCCTACCTCACTTGTATTTCCTCCTTAAGTAGGATGAAGTTTGGGAGCCAGGAGTGAATCCTCAAACTACAGCTGTATAAATTCAGTTCCCATAGAATCGATCGCTCAATGCTTTCCCCCAAACCATACATCCGTTACTCCCAAACTGTAGAAGTCAAGCAACCCGACGAGGAGCGGCTGATTCGCGAAATTGTTGATTCCGTTGCCCGGCAGGGGCAGAAGGTGTTTGACAAGCATCGCCACGCCATGCGGGGGGCTCATGCCAAGAGCCATGGCGGACTGAAGGGGGAACTGAGGATCTATGACAACCTGCCTGCCCATCTCGCGCAGGGATTGTTTCGCCAACCCCGCACTTATCCGGTGATGATTCGCTTCTCAACCGTTCCTGGTGACATCATGCCGGATGGTCTATCTTGCTTTCGCGGTATCGCCATCAAGGTTATTGACGTGGCAGGACCGAAACTCCTGGAGACGGAACCTGATGCCGTAACTCAAGACTTTTTGATGATCAACAGTCCGGTTTTTCCATCGGGCACGATTGCTCGCTTTCTCCCAGAACAGTTGCTTCAGGAAAAGGTTGTGGTCAGTGCCCCAGAGGAGGCACAACAGCTATTCGGAACGGTTGCTCGAATGACTAATGCGATGACTCAGAAAGTAGGAATCAATCTCTATCCGAGCGCGTTAGGTCTCACCCAGCCCGAAACTCACATTCTGGGGGAAACCTACTATACCTCTGCTGCGCTGCGCTATGGAGATTACATTGCTAAATTGAGTGTCACTCCCGCCTCTGCCAGCCTTCAGCCGCTCATTGGCAAACGCATTGATACACAGAAC
>DATNPE010000029.1:0-3568 GCA_036703355.1 Allocoleopsis sp.
AAATCTTCTGATTCATAAGGTGCTTCATTCATTCGCACCAGCTGATTATTGTTTTGAATCAGATAAATACCACTACTCATAGCGAGTTCCTTTCAAAAGTTAAGTGTTACTACTGCTGTTCTAAACATCCCCAGTAAACACCCGTTCAGCAGGACCAGTCATGTAAACCCGTTGGTCTACCTCTGACCATTCGATTTCGAGTGGGCCACCGGGTAGCTCGACTGTGGCGCGGCGATCGCACTTGCCATTGAGTACCCCTGCCACTAGCGATGCACAAGCGCCTGTGCCACAAGCTAGGGTGATGCCCGCGCCCCGCTCCCAAACTCGCATTTTGAGGTAATCGGGTCGTACCACTTCGATAAATTCAGTGTTGGTGCGTTGCGGGAAGACGGTGTGATGCTCGAATTTAGGGCCGATGGTTTCTAGGGCGATCGCGGCGACATCTGCAACAAAGGTGATGCAATGTGGGTTGCCCATGCTGACACAAGTCACATCCCAGGTCTGGCCTGCCACTTCTAGCGGTTGAGCAATCACTTTTTGGTCTGCCGCTGCCAGAGTCGTCGGGATTTCTGCCGCTAACAACCGGGGTTGCCCCATATCGACTGTGACTTGGCCGTTGGCTTCAATTTTGGGAGTGATCACGCCCGCTGGAGTGTGAATTTTGTAGGATCGAGGCAACAGAGATGCAGCACTAGTACTGGTATCAGCGGCTTCTAAATCGACCAAGAACTTGGCTAAACAACGAATGCCATTGCCACACATTTCTGGCTCCGAACCATCGGAGTTAAAAATCCGCATCGTGTAGTCGTTGCCATCCTGACCAGGCAGGGCAAAAATGACACCATCCGCACCAATGCCAAAATGGCGATCGCACCATTTCACAGCTTGTTCTGGAGTGAGGCAAGGCTCTGCCGAAGCACGATTGTCAATCAAGATGAAATCGTTGCCTAATCCGTGGTACTTGGTAAATTCAATTCCCATAAACTTCTTCCTCAAGGTCGCAACCACTGTAAGCTGAACGGGGCACTTTAATGTTTAGCAATTTTCCCATAGCAAAGGATCTGAAGTTATGAGCAGTGAACTAGAAACAGGACTGCCAAGCATTCGCCAATTCCAGAACTTTATTCGCGATGGCAACGAAGTCGAGCTGAAGCTGCTAACCGGGGATTTGCTCACAGGCAAGATTCGCTGGCAAGACCCGCATTGCTTTTGCTTGAGCGATCAGTACGATCAGCCCACCATTATCTGGCGGCAAGCGATCGCCTTCATCAAACCCAAGCTATAACGAACTGCCTAAAGGCCTGGGGGTGGAAGCCGTCCGACTCCTACTCCCATTTCTATCGCTCCCGCAGACTATCCGGTGGCAGAAATTCCTGTAAGGTCTCGCTCGTACTAACTTTCACGACTGGAATTTGCAGCAGGGGCAATTGTAGCGGGGGAACAATCCACTGGTGCAACTGCACGAGGGGTTCTCGGCTGCCACATAACAGCAGGCGATCGCCCGCCAAAATATCGGTTTCGCCGTCTGGGAAGCGAATAAACCTACCTTCGCGACGAATCGCTTGCACCTGCACGTCGTATTGCCGCTGTAAGTCTAGTTCGGCTAAAGTTTGGCCCACCACAGGGCTCCCTTCTGGCACCATCAACCACTGACAAGAAGAACTCTCCTTCGGCACAGCAGCTTCCCCTTTGGCCAGCTCATCAAAGGCGGCTAACTCTTCCTGTTGTCCCACCACTAAGAGGCGATCGCCTTGCTCTAAAGTGGTTTGAGCGTCCGGGTAATCGACTTCATTGCCGCCCGCTCGCCGAATGGCCATCAAACTAACCCCGGTGAGGCGACGTAAATCCGTTTCTTCTAGGGTCATACCCAGTAGGGGTGAGGATTCTGGCAAGCTGTACCACTTGCTGTTCATGTCCTGAGCGGCGACTCGCAGATCCCGTGAAATTTGGTTGGCAGAGCGCTCTGGCCGCAGCTCGTAGTAGTGGCTGTTGCGAATTTGCTGTACTTCTAGCTGAATGCTGGAGAGGGGAGCCCCCATACTGGTGAGCAAGTGCGTGGAGAGTTCTAGGCTCGCTTCAAATTCTGGCTGCACCACTTCACGGGCACCCAGTTGGTAGAGCAACTCAATGTCTTTGTCTTGGTTGGCTCGCACCACCACATCTAAATCAGGTGCAATTTCTAAGGAACGTTTCAGCGATAAACGAGTACTCATTGGATCGGGCAACGCGATCGCCATGCCCTGGGCTTTATCCACGCCTGCTTTCTCTAGCACATGCAGGCTACCCGCGTTGCCATAGACGTAGGGAATGCTAGCATCCCGCAATTGTTGAATTCTTTGCTCCGACTGCTCAATCACCAATACTGGATACTGGTGCTCCTGCAATAACTGCACAATATTGCGCCCCACTCGACCATAGCCACAAACGACCACATGGTTTTCTAAAGGTCGTTCTTCCGAGACTTCGCGGGGCAAATCCGTTTGGTCAAGATACTGCTTCAGCCAGGGCCAAGACTCGGCCCAGTTAAACAGCTGTGGCACCAGACGCAAGAGGAACGGTGTCACCACTAGCGTGACTGCGGTGGTTCCCAAGATCAGCAAGTAAACTCGCCGCGACACTAACCCCAATGCCTGCCCTTCGCTAGCCAGCACAAACGAAAACTCCCCGATTTGCGCCAAGCCGAACCCTGCAATCAAAGCAGTTTTGAGTGGGTAGCGAAACAGCGTTACCAGGGGCGTAATGATGAGAAACTTACCCACCAGCACCAGTGCCACTAAGCCTAAAATCAGCTCCCAATTGTTCCAGAGAAACACGGGGTCGATGAGCATACCGATCGCGGCAAAAAACAAGCTAGCAAAGATGTCTCGTAGCGGCTCTACATAGGTCAGCGTTTGGTCGGCGTACTCCACCTCAGAGATCATCAGCCCCGCTACAAAGGCTCCCATCTCAATCGAAAGTCCCAAATGCTCGGTGAGCAGTGCAATGCCTAAGCAAAGTGCTACCACGCCCAGCAAGAAGAGTTCACGGCTTTCGGTCCGGGCGAGCAACCGCAGCAAGGGAGGAATGATCCAGATGCCGACCGCCACAGCCCCCGCTGCAAATAAGCCAATCCGCAATAAAGCCCAGCCCACCGCAATGCCGATCGCTTCTGGTGGCTGGTCTAGGGCAGGTAACACTGCCAACATCAAGCCCAACGCCAAATCTTGAACCACCAAAATCCCCAGCATGACTTTGCCGTGGGCGGTTTCAGTCTCGTTGCGCTCCATCAAGCACTTGAGCACTACTGCCGTAGAAGACAGAGACAGAATGGCTCCCAAGAAGACGCCTTGAGCTGGAGAGGTGACCCAACCCATCGTGACTGAGGCGATCGCGGTGATCAGAATGGTGAGAGCTATCTGCAAGCCGCCGCCACCGAGGCTAATGGCTTGGACTTTTTTAATCTCAGCAAAAGAGAACTCGACCCCCAAGGCAAATAGCAAAAAGGCTACGCCAAACTGAGCCAGGGTTTCCACTTGCACGAGTTCCTTAATCAGCCCTAACCCAGCAGGGCCAACAATGACCCCACCTA
>DATNPE010000030.1:0-4254 GCA_036703355.1 Allocoleopsis sp.
AAGCCAGAACTCGTCACTTCTATGACTCCCTGACCTAAGACTTTTGCAAATCCTTCTGCCATTTGGGAGCGGGCAGAGTTCTTTTTGCACACGAACATTACACGTTTCATCGCCGTTGCTCCAATCAAGAAATCTTTTTAGGTAACATCTCGAATCATGTCTTGAAAATTGTTAGACAATTGCCGATACATCAGAACAGCTAATTGTGCGCCCAAGATAGGAGCGACCCAGTACAGCCAATGATGTTGCCATAGACCTGTAACCAAAGCTGGGCCAAGCGATCGCACTGGGTTCATGCTGGCTCCGGTAATCGGTCCCATAAAGGCCGCTTCTAGCCCCACCGTCAAACCGATAGCAACTCCCGCAAAACCAATCGGCGCACGGCGATCGAGACCAGACCCCAAAATCACAAACATGAGAATAAAGGTCAGAATCATCTCCAGCACAAATGACTGTAGCCAATTGCTATTGAGCGGTAATGTTGCCCCCAAATTAGCGACTGGTCCCAGAGCGGCTAACAGAACTGTGGAGGCGACTACAGCACCACAGGATTGTGCCAAGATATAGGTCAACACATGCTGACGAGGAAAGAAGCCACTGGCCCAGAATGCTAAAGTGACAGCAGGATTGAAATGGGCTCCGCTGATATGTCCTAGCGTGTAGATTAAAGCAGCAACCACGGCACCAAAGACAAAACTAATGCCTAGGTGAGTGACGGCACCATTGCTGAGCTGGTTCACCATGACTGCGCCTGTGCCTGCGAATACTAGGATAAATGTTCCTACTGCTTCCGCGATCGCCTCTCGACGACATGACAAGAATTTGAGATTCCCTATCCTCCATTGCCTTGGCTTGGGCAAAGCCTTTGCTGTCCGCATGTACGACCTATGTTGAAACTACATTTTATTATTTCAAGAAAAATTGATATGTCAAGCCGTAAAAGCAACCAAGAATATCCAACGCTGACTGGATGAAACGTTTGAGATTGTGGGGTACTTTGTCTCTTTAAGCGTCGTCGTGGCAGACCCGACCAGGCAAAATGGGGCTAAAACGACGAAACTCAGATAGATATTGTTCTAGAACGACCAACTGAGGCAAATTGAGGCTGTAGTAGATCCAGCGTCCCTCTTGCTTAGTTCGGACAAGTTGTGCTTCCTTGAGCGCCTTAAGATGAAAGGAAAGCTTGGATTGGCTGATTTCTAGAGCCTCACATAGATCACAAACACAAAGTTCTTGACTTCTGAGCAGTTCTAAAACTTGAAGGCGAATCGGATCAGAAAGGGCGTGGAACCCAGCAACAACCAATGTGGTTGGCAGAGAAGGTGCTTTTGGCATTAAGTCCTACAGCTTAAATCGACTTTTGTTGAAGGATAGTTTATTTTAGAGGCTGCTTGAAGTTAATGCCACTCATGTTGTTCTGCTTTCCTGTTGGAGATCACTAAATCGAGGGTACCCAAATGCCATGAAACCCATAGGGCACCCGTTGAGGAAGCGGAATCCGGGCAACGGGCTCTACAGTTAGATCCTGAGCGTTGATGACCACCAGCTCAGAGGCATCTGTACTGTGGTCATGCACGTAGGTCACGACCCAGCCATCATCCTCAGCCGTCGCTTGGGGACTTGGGACAAAAATCCCTTCACCACCATAGCGTTCTGCCCCAAATTCATGGATTTGGGTGGCTCCAGTCTTGAAGTCATACTTGATGAAGCCATCGAACCGAGGCATGGCACCAGGAGCGCTCTTAGCGAGGTAACCATAGCGGTTGGGTCGACCTGTGTAGTGCTCATTGATGCGGGGAAATTCACCAGGGCGATCGCTCAGTTTCTCTTCCTGAACGACACCTGTTTTAAGGTTGAAGTGCCAACGGTACAAAAAGGGAGTGCCAGAGTCATCCTGAGCGAGATCAGCTTCATCATGTAAAGGTGAATCGGCAGCACCAAGGACATCTAACTCACTCATGCGACAAGCCAGTAACACTACCTCATCGCCGGATTCATAAGCATTGAGTGTATGGAAGACATAACAACTGGGAGCCTCAAACCAGCGGATGGAACTGTTGTCTCCGTGACGGGGTAGAATGCCAAAGCGACTGAGGCGATCGCGCCGGAATACTAAAGGAGGTTGTCCCTGTTGCATCCGCTCTAGACGGAACTCCATCGGTAGATCGAGAAAGATGGTGTAGTGCTCGGTGATGGCAAAGTCATGCATCATCACGCCTACAGGGAGATCGATGGGGACAGTGCGAATCAGTTCGCCTGCGGGAGAGACAATGCTGTACTGCAAGTAGGGAGGCTGGAAGAGGGAGTAGCCAAAGAACAGCATCTCGCCTGTCACTGGGTCTACTTTGGGGTGAGCCGTGAAGGCAGAGGTGAGCTTACCCTGGTAGGTTTCAGGACCGATGGTATCTAGCTCAGGCACCGTGATGGCGTGGGGTGCGCCTCCTTCCCAAGTTGCAAGTAGGCGATCGCGATGCCAAACCAGGGCAGTGTTGGCAACGTTTTTGACAGGCCCATAGGGGTTATTGGGAGGAGTTGGTTCCAACATGCCACCCCACAAAGCTTTTCCTGCTGCTCGCTCGGCTTCATATCCCATCGTGCGGACGTAGCGGTTACGGTAGCTGGCTTTGCCGTTTTCAATCCGCACCCCATGCAACATGCCATCCCCATCGAACCAATGGTAGCGGCCCAGCGGCGGGAATTGCGGGTTAGGGCCATTACGGACAAACATGCCGTTGAGATCAGCGGGGAGTTCTCCGATCACCGGGAGGTCCTCAACCGTAATCTCGGTACAGATAGGGGCAAAATTGCCAGCCAAATAAGGATTGATGCTTGTGGCAGTCATGGAACCTGAAAAATGGGCTTGCTACTCTGTTCTAACAAAAAATCACTATAAGTTGCGATCGCCATTCTGCTCTAACCGCCAAAAGAGCTGGATTCTCAAGTGGTTGAGCTAGTATGTTGGCGAACCAGAACCAGTGAAGACTATGAGAATTGCTCAGCGGGATGATTGGAAAATCCAACCTATACCTTCTAAGTTGGCATCCATTTCAGTCGAAAAGTTTTACTCTCAGCATGAGTTTGATCAGCTTAGTGCTGGAGTCATTCCAGAGGTAATGGAGGATAAATGGTTTGTTTTCTACGAATCTCCTTGGCTCTATCTGTATCGTAGTTGGACGGGTGACTTTGTCTTCAAAGTTCGCTTTGAACCAGTGACAGGAGGTGTCGCGATCGCCGAAGTGCTAGTGAATCGTGATCCGCATCAATATTCTGAAACAGAGCGGGAACACGATATTGCTATGTTGAAGACTTTGCTAGACTCTTGCATTAATCGCAATACAAAAAACAGGCGCTGAGCAACCAACCGCTGACGAAGAATTGGTCTGCTCAACTCATGATCTTGCCGAATCTGATTCTCTGGATAGTAATCATGCTTTATTAGGTCTAAACCTAGCAACAACTTGGTGGTACGAGTTTTGGCTCTTTGAGTAATAAGCTGAGATAGAAAAATCTTCTCAGGAGGCAGCGGTTTCAGCATTAGGTATGGCAGTTCTGCATAGAGTTTCAGATTTTATTGACATTAATCAAGATACTACGATTGGTGATGCCATTCCTAGCTACTGGTATGAAGGATGCTGTCCCCAAAGTAGTGATTGGTTGAGATTGCCTCGTACCTCCTTAGTAGAAGCGATCGCTCAAGGCTTGATGCAACAGTTAGCTACAAATGCAGCTTACTCCCAGGAAGGCAAAATGTATGGAGTACTGCTGGTAGAACTACCATCCAGGGAACAGCGTGTTCTGAAGGCATTCTCTGGGCTACTAAATGGCCAAAGCCAAGTCGAAGGGTGGGTGCCTCCGATCTCTGGACGTGACCAAGTAGCGTTGGCAGAAGCTCAGATAGTGGCAGAACTAGATACCCTGAAGCAGGAGATCATCACGCTTCAGGAATTACCTGAACGGCAACAGTACCAACAGTTATGCCAGGAGTGGGAGCAACGCTTCCAAGAAATGCGCGATCGCCATCGAGAGCGTAAACAGCAACGACAAGAGAAACGCCAGATTCTTTCAGAAATGTTAGATGGGTTAGATCTGGCGATCGCCCTACAACAACTAGATATAGCTAGTCGTCAGGATGGGGTAGAGCGACGACGGTTGAAGCAGGAAAGAGAAATGGCGTTGCGATCGCTTGAACAAAAGATATTAGAGGCAGATATTAAAATCAGAGAACTCAAACAACAGCGCAAGGTTTTGTCTCAC
>DATNPE010000031.1:0-2733 GCA_036703355.1 Allocoleopsis sp.
ATACTACAGTTGCTCTGAACGAAACGACGGCTCTTGGTTGCCGATTGTGCGTTTCAACTCTATACTCTAAGCCTCAAGATGTGTTCTCCTTTCATAGAGAATCTGTATTTTAGGTTTAGGCGCAGGACTCAGTGTGAAAGCGATCGCCTATCGTGAATTGAGGCTAAGTTACTAAAAGTTAGGACAAGTGTGATCAGACTATCAATTCTGGCAAAAACTCTGCCTGTTGCTGTTTCATTAACAGCCTTGACATCTTGGACTGCCAAAGCAGAGGTTCCAAAAAGAGCAAACATCAATTTAGTACAAAACGCCCTATTTAAAGTGGTCAGTACTAGAGATGGTGATGATGTTACGGTAAGCCGAGGCAGTGAACGGCTCCGGATTCGGTTGGCTTGTATTGATGCGCCTGAAATGGAGCAGAAGCCGTGGGGTCAACAGTCAGCCCAGCGACTCAAGCAGCTTCTACCTGCTGGTCAGACTGTGCAGTTGCGGGTGGTGAACACAGACGAATCTGGGCGAACTGTAGCGGAAGTTTACCGGGGAAATCAGTCAGTAAACCTGCAAATGGTGAAAGAAGGTCAAGCCGTTGTCTACCCGCACCATATAAACAACTGCGCTGCTAGCAAAAACCAATATCTACAAGCTGAAGCAACAGCCAAACAGCAGCGCTTGGGCTTTTGGAATCAATCCCAACCTATTACGCCTTGGGACTTTCGCCGCAGCCAACGCAATCGTGGTCACTAGTAGTCTGTCAACCTTAAATTGATCGGTTGAGAAAGGACAAGGGAGACAAGGGGGACAAGGGAGAGATTTTACTAATTACCCCTCAAATTTACCCTGACGCTCCACTAGGTTATAGCCCTCAAATGCTACAGAAAACATAGCTGTTGCTAGGATGGCTAATATTGCACATCTAAACTAGCCTAAGCTTTAGGCTCCCAGCCCCAGCCTAATAACTGTAGCTGACATGTCGCATCGATTACTAGCACCCAATGTCACAAGATGAACCCCAAAACCAGACAACCCTGACTCAGCCTCTAGCTGCATTGCGGGAGCAAACATTGCAGCGCCTCCACAAGAGTTTAAGGCGTGGACAACAAAGCATGACAGACTGGCAGGGGGGACAACTTGCTGTGTCCGCTGTACCGGGTGCGGGGAAGTCTACGGGAATGGCAGTTGCCGCCGCTTTTGCGATCGCACGTCACCAACTTCACGGGAAGCGTCAGCTCGTCGTTGTCACTTTTACTCGCTCTGCTGCCGCTAGTATTAAAGGCAAAATTCGTGAGAATCTTAAAGACCTACGCTTACCACAAAACAGCTTCGTTGTCTATACTTTGCACGGTTTGGCTCTAAACATTGCCACCCGTCATCCAGACTTATCAGGGCTGAATCTGGACAATTCAACCTTGGTCACACCAAATCAAAGCCACCGCTTAATTCGTGCCTGTGTCGAGCAGTGGATTGCCAACAACCCGCGCCGCTATTCTATGCTGCTAGAAGGGCGTCAGTTTGATGGGGAAGAAACGGAACGGTTGCGGCGACAGTCGGTGCTGCGAACTGAGGTGCTGCCTGAAATTGCACACATCGTGATTCACGAGGCCAAAAGTTCTGGGTTATTGCCAGAGGATTTATGGCGTTTATCGCAACAAACTAACGATGGTTATGAAATTTTAGCGATCGCGGCTGGCTTATACGAACAGTATCAAAACGTATCCCGTACCCGTAACTTCATCGACTACGACGACATGATTCTCGCCGCACTGCGCGTGTTGGACAACGATGCCATTCGCAGGCTGTGGCAAAAGCAATTCTTTGCCGTCTTTGAAGACGAAGCACAGGATTCCACTCCCCTACAATTCAAACTTTTAGAAACTCTCGCCGCTGACCCGGATAACTTAGGAGTACCTCTGAATTTAATTCGGGTTGGCGACCCCAATCAAGCGATTAACTCCACCTTCACCCCAGCTGACCCCGTTTATTTCAATCGCTTCTGCGAAGACTGTAACGCGATCGGGCGTCTGGCAACAATGGACCAAGCCGGTCGTAGTACCCGAATCATCATCGAGGCCGCCAACTTTGTCTTAAACTGGGTCAATAGCTCCCAACTGACTGGTGCTGAACAAGCCTTTCGTCTGCAAATGATTCGTCCCGTCAATGCGGGTGACCCTCAATCAGATGCCAATCCTACTCCAGTGGGTCAAGGCTTAGAAATCTACACTCCCCGCGATATCTACCACACCGTCGAACTGATTGGTGAACGGGTGATTGAGTTATTCGCGCAAAATCCAACCCATCGCGCTGCCGTGTTAGTGCGGGAGAACCGTCAAGGAACATTCGTGGCTCAGAAGCTAGACTATCTAAAGCGTCAGCATGGGATTGAGGTGTTTGATGTGGGCAGTAGCGATCGCCACTCTCACGTCCCAGCGGAAATGCTAGCACTGCTGCAATTCCTCGATCGCCCTCATTCTCCCGACTACCTTAAAGCCGCGCTAGAAGTCTTAGTACAGCGCCAGCGGATTCCCACCCAAGACCTCAACGCCCTCGCCACCTTCCCCGAACAATTCCTTTACCCTGGCCCCCTCGACCCTCAGCAAGCACCATCAGTGCGTCAAGCACGCAAATACTGTGCTAATCTGTTGCGCGCCCGTCTGGAACTGCCCCACTACCAGCTGATTTCCTTCCTCGCTCTCACCCTCAACTATGACCAATCCGAACTAGCAACTGCTGATAAAT
>DATNPE010000032.1:0-3570 GCA_036703355.1 Allocoleopsis sp.
CTAAAATAATGCCTTCATCCGGTAGCGTATCAACCAGTTGGCACGGGAAGCCACTTGCCTGCAAACGTAGGTATGTCTGTAATGTCCAGCAGTAAACTCCCCGTCTAAAACCGACCCAATAAGTGTCAGCAGTTTCCGGCATGTCATCTGTCCAGTCAGCTTTCGGTAGATAGAAATAGACAGGTGGCAGCTGCTTAGTCATGGATGCGGATAGTATCGGTGAATGGAGTGGCTGAGATATAGCTTACTCCTGGGTGACTCTCCTCATGTAACACAGTTTGGTCATTAAAGTCTGCCGCTGCTGAATCTCTTGACTCGGTTTTTACATTTTCCCAGGTCTAATTGGACTTGAGTTTAAGCCGCCTAACTAGGAAGTAGGATTCGTAGAAGTGGATGGAGTAGGGGTGCGTTGTGGTGGTAGCTGCGGTAGTCCTGCACAAGCATTGGGTATTTGCCCTGCTAGGCGCTGTTGCTTCTTGGCTTGATTGAGTTGCTGCACATACTGAGCACGAGCCTGACCCCGCAGTTTTCCACCTTTGTTAGAACGCAAGTTAGGAGCTTTACTAGAGCTTTTCTCTGGGCTGATTTCGCTGCCTCGCGTCTGAGGTAAAGCAGTTGGCCCCGGTTGCGGCAGGATAACGCTAGGTTGGGGAACTGAAGGGTTTAAGGGTTGACAAAGAGGTGAGACGCTGGGAGTGGTGGAGGTGGGTTGTTCCGCAGGTTGCTCGATTTTGGGCTGTTTTTGCTGCTTTTGAGGCTTGCCCTTAGCCATTGCTGGTAGTGTCACAGCGCTTAGACAAACGATCATCATGCCCAAATACAACGGACTGAGAGAGAGTGCCGTTTTGATTGTCATGTTAGAAAGCCTAGGAATCGTTAATGCTCTAGCGATCGCAAATAGCAGCGGGAACACAAGCTGGGCCAACGGAGAGAAACTGACTCTACATAATTGTTTGAGTATAGATTTATACTGCCCTTGTAAAGCCAGAATGTTGTCACAGCCTCCAGGTTCGAGCTGCAATATTGCTAAATTCGAGATAAAAAATAATCGCCGCTTTGCCTAGGGGGATGACAAAGAGCGATCGTAGGCGTGTGTAGTTGGAATTTGCTAAAGAGTTCCTAGAGAAGCTGGTTTAAGGTGATAGCAATAGGGTTGGGTGATTGGGATAGGATACATTCAGAGCTGAGGATGCGTGGCTAAGATTCCTCGTCTGAAGAGGTATCTGAAGCAGTCCAATCCAGCCCCCAAGAGTCAGCGAGCAGCTCCATCCAGTCTTCGGCACTGCTGTCGATGTCTGCAACGCTGAGAAAGGGATCAAGGGCTCCGCCAATATCGAATGGGGCGTTGTACTCAGGTAAGTTGTCTTTTTCTAGCACCGCAGTCGGCTTGAATTCTGCAAACATGGTCTTCTCTTGAGTTCATCATTCCATGTCGGCCCATGAAGTGCCGTGACACGGACTTGAGCCAATAGATATTTCTAAGCATGGGCGAAAACTCCGGACGAATCCTGTCCCGAAAGGCTAACGTAGTCCATCTCTAAAGTGCAATTCCAACTCAGCATTTATGTAATTCTTAGGAGAGAAGAAATCGAGCGACCGCGTTTCTATACAGCACGAGTCTACTACCTATTACCTCCACCCTATGGTCGTGGGAGCAATGGGAATCAAGTCGCTTTGAAGGAGAAGCAAGGATAGTAGGAACTAGGAGCCAGAAGCCAGAAGTCAGGAGGTTAAAAAAGCAAGAAGCCAGAACCCAGGAGCAAGAATAAAGTGTTCTTAACTTCTGACTCCTGACTTCTGACTTCTGACTTCTGACTCCTCTAAATCAGTTAGTTTCCAACTGTGCCTCTAGGGTTTTGGCAATGCGATCGCGGGTTTCCTCTAAATGCGCTTTGGTATAGGTATCGAGCTTGCGGCCTTGCTTGCGTAAAGTGTCGCCAAGAGAGCCGTGTAATTGACGTAGCTCATACCAAGCCAGGGTGCGAGCATCTTCGGGCACATCTCGCTTCCGTAGCACCATTGCGGTTAGGAGATTCAGATGTTCGCGTTGTAAGGCCCGATTTAAGCTGGAGAATTTTAAGGGTTGGTCGTTGGGTTGCACCACGCCTTGCCAGATGCTAGTTTGCACGGTGTCAAATAGTTCTGGCAGGGTTAAAGCTTTGCCAGGTTCAGTTTTGAGTTCTGTGTCTTGCAAACGGCTGAGACGCTCCGCAGAGAGGAGGTCTCGTAACACAATGCTCTGTAGGAACAAGACGCGATCGTGAATGGGGTAATCCAGATTAAAGACTGGGACGTTGGTGCCCCAGTGGTTCCAGCGAGAGGGTGCTAATTTGTTCAGGAGTTGGGGTGAGAACTGGAAAGACTCCTCATTAAATACATATTTCTGCACCAATGCTAGAGCTTGCCTTTGTTTCTCTACCGGAATCGGTTCTAACGGCAATCTTCCAGAAGCATCACCACCATGATAACGGCTGAGAGATTGACCACCGATGAAGTTGTTGGCGTTGAGGGCGTAACTTAAGTAGTAGAAAAAGATAGTGTCAAAGACATCTCGAACTTCGCTATAGCTCTCACCCGCCACTGGATAGCGCTTATCCAGGCGTTTCCACATTTCGCGGGCGTTATCCATTTGCAACTGGGAGTAAAGCAGAACATCTCCACTGAGATCAAAAGCATTTACCTCTGGGTCTAAGCCTGCAATTACATCTTCATCCGTGGCATAGGCTAGATGGTCTTGAGGGGCACGTTGGGCGATCGCTTGTAGTTCTCGCACTTCCGCTTGAGGCACGGTGGCGTTAATCGGTTTGTAACCATATTCGATCGCCCACTCATCGTAAGGACCAACCACATTCGTAAAATAGTCGCCTTGCTTGCTACCCTGAGGTGCTAAATTAGCAGCGTTATAGTCCATCACTGACGCAACCAACCCTTGAGATTGGGTAATCTGCGTGTTGTTGAGATCTTTGGGCTGGAGCATGGTGCTGCCGTGGAAGTTGTGCCGCAGCCCTAAGGTATGACCCACTTCATGGGCAATTAGCTCGCGCATGAACTGCTGGATATACTTCTGCATTTCAGCCCCGCTGGGCATGGCATTTTGCAGCAAGGATAGGGAGAGATGCCCTGCGGCAAATTGGTGTGCTAGCTCCATGCCGTAACAAGTATCTAGCTCATGGGTTTTCTGAGCGATCCGAACCACAGCAGGAGGGATAGCAGGTTTAGCGATCGCGGGATCTGCCTGCATGGCTCTGAGGTAACGAGGTTGCACGCCACCCAAGGCACATAAGTTTTTGGCAGTGCCTTGCCCAGAGGGCTGGTTCTGGGATACTAATGCCTGAAAACCTTGTTTCAAGTAGCGAATGAAGTTGGCATCGACAATAATGTCAGCATCGAGGATTTCGCCTGTGAGCGGATTCACACGGGAAGGCCCCATCGCAAAGGCGTTGTCGAAGGAGTTGAACCAACGAATGGTGTTGTAGCGAATATCGGCAGGGTCCCACTTGGCGTCGTCAGGCATCTGCTTGACTTCGATCGCATTGAGGAAGCCACTCTTTTCAAAGGCGCGGTTCCACA
>DATNPE010000033.1:0-10285 GCA_036703355.1 Allocoleopsis sp.
GCTTTTATGGGGCCTCGCGGGATCTAGAACGGCTCAAAACCCTCAAAGCTGAGGATCTCGAAAAACTGCCCGGATGCAACATGATCACTGAGTGGACGGGCAATAGCTTCAAGGGCTATGTCGAACCTGGTAAAGGCTGCATCGTGGTTCGCAAGGGTCAAACCACCTATCTCGACAGCACCTTTGAGATTGATGGCGAAAAATTCATTAGTCACGATCGCGGTCGAGATCCTCAAACCGACGAGCACATCTGGGGTTCAGTCGCAGGCCCCTTCTACTTTGTGCGGTGGGCCAATTTTGCTGACGAAGTTAGAGTTTAAGAAATTTCTGTTGGTGGGAGAGGTTCAAAGACCCCTATTCCTGGTACGGTTGGTAGAAGGCTCTCAAAGTTCCTTCCAGTCTTGGGCTGACAGTGAACTCAGAACTTAGTCTAGTCTGTCCCCAGGCGGAAAAACTCTAGACCTGATGGATTCAGCGAACACTACTCGTGCAAGATTCAGCAAGATGAAAGTCCTGGTTATTGGCGGCGATGGTTACTGCGGTTGGGCAACTGCGCTCTACCTCTCCAATCGAGGTTATGAAGTCGGCATTCTGGACAGCATGGTGCGCCGACACTGGGATACGGAACTTTGCATTGAAACCCTGACCCCCATTGCACCGATTCAACAACGTCTACAGCGTTGGAAGGATTTAACCGGAAAGTCCATAGACCTCTTTATTGGTGACATCACCAATTACGAGTTCTTAAACAAAGCACTTCATACCTTCGAGCCAGAAGCAATTGTGCACTTTGGGGAACAGCGTTCTGCCCCCTTCTCCATGATTGACCGCGAGCACGCCGTCCTCACCCAGGTCAACAACGTGGTTGGAACGCTGAACCTGCTTTACGTCATGCGTGAAAGCTTCCCCGACTGCCATCTCGTCAAATTGGGCACGATGGGTGAATATGGCACGCCCAACATTGACATTGAAGAAGGCTACATCACGATCGAGCACAACGGTCGCAAGGATACTCTGCCCTATCCCAAGCAACCTGGCTCGTTCTATCACCTCAGCAAAGTCCACGACAGCCACAACATCCACTTTGCTTGTCGAGTTTGGGGCCTGCGTGCTACCGACCTGAACCAAGGTGTGGTGTATGGTGTCTTGACCGAAGAAACCGGAATGGACGAGCTGTTGATCAACCGCTTAGACTACGACGGTATTTTCGGCACCGCGTTGAACCGTTTCTGTATTCAAGCAGCAACCGGGCACCCAATCACGGTGTATGGCAAAGGGGGTCAAACTCGTGGCTTCCTCGATATCCGCGATACCGTGCGCTGTATTGAGTTGGCGATCGCCAATCCCGCCGATCCCGGTCAGTTCCGAGTCTTCAACCAGTTCACCGAACTCTTCAGTATTAGTGACCTAGCAACCATGGTGAAGCAAGCGGGTGCCGCAATGGGTCTGAATGTGGAAGTGAACCACATCGACAACCCACGGGTTGAGCTAGAAGAGCATTACTTCAATGCCAAAAATACCAATCTGCTCAGCCTCGGACTGCAACCCCACTTCCTCTCCGACTCCTTGCTCGACTCCTTGCTGAACTTTGCGGTGAAGTATCAGGATCGCGTGGATCAAAATCAAATTCTCCCCAAAGTTTCTTGGCGTAGATAACCATCGAGAGCAGGGCTTCTTCAGAGAGGCTCTGCTTTTTTTACTTCTAAGAATTCCACCCTAAAAAAGCTGCCAGCAACTTAATATTTCCAGAATTTATGCGAATTGCTCTATTCACTGAAACCTTTTTGCCCAAGGTTGATGGAATTGTCACGCGCCTACGTCACACGGTTGAGCACCTCCAACGTTCTGGCGATCAGGTGCTAATTTTTTCCCCCGATGGAGGACTGACTGAGTATAAAGGTGCCAAAATTCACGGTGTCCCAGGCATTCCACTGCCTTTATACCCAGAGCTAAAGCTGGCCTTTCCTCGCCCTTCCATTGGAGAAGCCTTAGAGCGATTTCGCCCAGACCTAGTTCACATCGTTAATCCAGCGGTCTTAGGATTGGCAGGTCTGTACTATAGTAAAACTCTAAAAATTCCTTTAGTCGCTTCCTACCATACCCACCTGCCCAAGTACCTAGAGCACTATGGCTTAGGAATGCTGGAAGGTTTACTGTGGGAACTGCTGAAAGCGGGCCACAACCAAGCCCAACTGAATTTATGTACCTCCACCGCAATGGTGGAAGAACTCACCGCTCACGGCATTGAGCGTGTAGACCTCTGGCAGCGGGGCGTAGACACAGAAACCTTCCAACCTGACTTAGCCAGCCCACAAATGCGATCGCGCCTCAGTCAAGGCCATCCCGAAGCCCCCTTGTTGCTCTACGTCGGTCGTCTCTCCGCTGAAAAAGAAATCGATCGCATCAAGCCAATTCTAGAAGCAATTCCCCAGGCTCGACTGGCTTTAGTGGGAGATGGCCCCTATCGCCAAGAACTCGAAAAGCACTTTGCGGGTACCCCCACTCACTTCGTCGGGTACCTGGCTGGGAAAGAACTGGCTTCTGCCTTCGCCTCTGCCGATGCCTTCGTTTTCCCGTCTCGCACCGAAACCTTAGGGCTGGTCCTGCTAGAAGCAATGGCGGCAGGTTGCCCGGTGGTGGCGGCTCGCTCTGGTGGCATTCCTGACATTGTGACTAATGGGGTAAATGGCTATCTATTTGACCCCACCGATGAAAAGGGAGCGATCGCTGCAACTCAAGCTTTGCTCAACCAAGTCGAGGAACGCGAAACTTTGCGACACAATGCCCGTCTGGAAGCAGAACGTTGGGGTTGGGCCGCAGCAACTCGTCAGCTTCAGGGTTACTACCGCGCCGTGCTCAATTCTCAAGTCCTCCCTTCAGCCGCTTAGCAGCAAACTAGAGTTCTGTATAAGCTGCTGCTTGTTGGAATGTGAACAACCAGTTACATTCGTAGTGATTCTGTTAATGCCAAGTTTTGTAAGGGGATAATAACCTTGACGGAACAATGGCCTGTTTTAGTTGTGGCGCTCTTGATAAATCGTGAATACCTCACGAAACTATAGATAAGACCGATCCGAAAATTGCTCAATTTTGGTCGATCCCAACTTTGACCAGGTTTTCTGACTGGCCCCCAGTGGTATCACCCTTGCCTGAGCAAGCTACGCTAATCAACAGGACGTAAGCTTTAGTGTAGTGTCTATAAAAACATCTAATCCTTTTCAGATCGCCTCGCTCAGAATCCATCTACCAAGCATGGGCTTCCTTGCCCCTTTTATCGGTCATGACTATGACACTCCATAATTCTGGCGCTGTGCCTCAATCGGGTGGCATGCTGGCTACCCTGACTCAAGCCAATAACCGTAAAGGCAACTTAACTCATCGCGTCAAGGATTTACCTGTTCCGCAGTTCATTGATTTGCTGGAGCAGATTACTCGCGAATTTGAGCACTTTTTACGGGCGATCGATTTAATTAATAATGAAACCTTAGAGACACTGCTAGAGCAGATTCTAGAAGCCTTTACGCTCAAGATCGGCCAAATCTTGCAAGCCGATCGCACCACTATCTTTTTAGTAGACGAAGAAAAAGGCCAGCTTTGGGCCAAAATTGCTCAGAGCGATGACGGCAAAGCCCCAGAGATCCGTATCCCCATTGACAAAGGCATTGCAGGTCATGTGGCGACGACCGGAGAGTGCCTGAATATTCCTGATGCTTACAGCCACCCCCTCTTTAATAAAGAAGTAGACAAGCAAACAGGCTACCGCACCGACAACATTCTGTGTATGCCGATTTTTAATAAGCATGAGCGAGTGGTGGCTGTTGTGCAGTTGCTCAACAAAATGGGAGGTATGCCATTTGACAGCACCGATGAGCAACATTTCCGAGAGTTTGCTTCTTCAATTGGCA
The DNA here is from genome assembly GCA_036703355.1 of Allocoleopsis sp. Taxonomy (GTDB): domain Bacteria; phylum Cyanobacteriota; class Cyanobacteriia; order FACHB-46; family FACHB-46; genus Trichocoleus. Next base: position 3,906 of record DATNPE010000033.1, read on the forward strand.
TCATTCTAGAAAGTTGCAACACATTTTATATTGCGGCTCGTAACCAGAAAGGGGTAGCAGCGCTCCTAGAAGCTACTAAGATGTTGGGGCGCAGCTTGGATCTAGAAACGACCCTACGCGCAGTCATGGATCAAGCTCGCGATTTGATGCAAGCCGATCGCAGCACATTGTTCCTGCTGAGTCAAGAAACCAACGAGCTGTGGACCAAAATTGCCGATGCAGCCAACGAAAAAACCTTCGAGATTCGCATCCCTGCGAACAAGGGCATCGCAGGTTATGTCGCTTCTACTGGCGAAACTCTCAACATCCCCAACGCTTACGAAGATCCCCGTTTTGACCCTAGCACCGATAAGAAAACAGGCTATTACACGCGCAACATTCTCTGTATGCCTGTGTTTAACTCTGGTGGCGATTTAATTGGAGTGACCCAGTTGATCAACAAGCATCAGGGCAGCTTCACCAACTCTGATGAAGAGTTCATGCGGGCGTTTAACATCCAAGCAGGTATTGCCCTAGAAAATGCTCAGCTGTTTGAGAACGTGCTGCTAGAGAAGCAGTACCAAAAGGATATGCTGCAAAGCTTGTCCGATGCGGTGATCTCTACAGACATGCAGGGCAAGGTGGTCACGATTAATGATGCAGCGATCGAACTGCTCGGTTGTCCGGTTCGCAAGGCCAGCGGCAAAGCCAATAAACTGCTTTGGCAAGATAAATTAGTGGGTCGCTATGTCTGGGACATTGTCCCGGTGGAAAACCTGCAAATGCGCTTGCAAGACAGCCTCAAGACTGCCGCCAAACATTATGTACCAGAGCAGAGCTTAACCGTTGGGCTACATATTGAGACCAGTAGTGCCACTGAGCCAACGCTAGAGGATGACGGTAACGCAGTCTATACGCTAGCCATTAGCGATCGCAACGATCCCAGCCGCTATATTGCTTGGAACGAACTGCCAGCACTTCCAGAAGCGGAAACGAGCAATGGTAATTGTGCTCCTGGGCCAACCTGTTTCACCAAAGACCAAATCCGCGAAATTGAGCGCAGTATCAACCTCACCGTGAATCCCCTCACCAACCCTGAAGGTGGCGTGCGGGGCGGCTTGGTGGTGCTAGAAGACATCAGCCAAGAAAAACGGATGAAGACTACCATGTATCGCTACATGACCCCAGGAGTGGCAGAGCGAGTCATGGCTCTGGGCGAAGACGGCCTCATGGTGGGTGAGCGTAAAGAAGTGACGATTCTATTTTCGGATATTCGGGGCTACACCACGTTAACGGAAAATCTGGAAGCCACCAAAGTCGTCGAATTGCTGAACCAGTACTTCGAGACCATGGTGGAAGCGATCTTCAACTATGAAGGCACCCTGGACAAGTTCATTGGGGATGCAATCATGGCGGTGTTTGGTGCGCCGCTGCCGCTTAACGAAAACCATGCTTGGATGGCTGTGCAGTCAGCCCTAGACATGCGGCGGCGGTTAAAAGAGTTTAACGAGTCCCGGAAGATAGAATCGCAACCCCAAATTCATATTGGGATTGGCATTAGCTCTGGGGAAGTCGTTTCTGGCAACATCGGCTCCCAAAAACGCATGGACTACACCGTGATTGGAGATGGTGTTAACCTCAGCTCTCGTCTGGAGAGTGTCACCAAAGAGTACGGCTGCGATATTGTGCTGAGCGAGTTTACTTATGAACTCTGCCGCGATCGCATTTGGGTACGAGAACTCGACAAAATTCGCGTCAAGGGCAAGAACAAACCTGTCAGCATTTTTGAGTTGATTGGCGATCGCCGCGAGCCACTACCCGCCCACAACGAAGACTTTTTAGAGCAATACATCGCCGGACGCAATGCCTACATGCAGATGGATTTCCAACAAGCGCTGCATCATTTTAGTCAGGCACAAAAATTGCGGGAAACCGATCAAGCAGTCGAAGTCCATCTCCGACGCATCCAAGACTATCTGCTCAATCCTCCCCCAAGCGATTGGGATGGTGTACATACGATGACGAGCAAGTAACCAAGCAACGCCAAGCCACTCCCATTCAGGCACAGATCAAAATAGGGGTGAAAAATCACCCCTGTCTGCCTTGGATAAATGGATACGAATCCAGCTAAAAGCCTTCTTCCTGCTGGTGAAAGGGTTTCTGCCCAATGCCTAGCTGCTTCTTAGTTCGCTTCAGCTGTTTCCAGAGCGCCTTGACTTGCTTGTAAGACTCTTCTGGTGTCAGCTTGCCGCCTGTTTCTAAACAGCAAATGTAGCTCACTCTCTGGGAGAATTCTTGTAGGTTGGCATTAAAGACCAGGTTCTCTGGTTTGACTTCGCCATGGTAGCGGCTACGGGGATAGAGAAAATTAGAGCGTTCTGTCACAGTTTCCTCCCTGAGATTCTTAAATTGTTATCTTTTCTAAGTAATTGACCCTGTAACTTCAGATACATGTTCCTGGAGCGATCGCTGGCTGAAGAATTGGCGCTACTTTCCAAGCCAGGGTTTTTTATGAAAAGGGCTAGTAGGGTCTCTAATTAGTTATTAACCAGATCTTAACCAAAAAGTGCTCCAGCTCTAGTGATAATCAACACATATACATTTCTTAGCTTTAAAGCGGCGATCGGGCAGTGATCAATAGCAGGACTCATTAGGATAACAAAGTTTTGTGACGGTTAAGATCAGATTAAGGAGCCATCATGTCGGAAAGTGTTGATCCCACTGATTATGTCCATGCCACAGCCGATCTAATAGATTTGCCCCTCGATCCGGATAGCGTTCCTAGCATCGTCACCCACTTTGCCCGCATTGAAGCGATCGCAGCCCTCGTTCTAGAATTTTCTCTGCCAGATAATATTGAAGCTGCGCCTGTCTTTAAACCATGAGCCAGTGGCAAGCAGATGCAAGCAGCATTGCAGCAACGATTCGAGGGCAAGAAGTGACAGCCAAAGCAGTTACAGCCGCCGCTTTAGCCACCGCCGAGCAAATTGACCAAGCGATCGTCCAAGGCCAAGATCCTGGCCCTTTAGCAGGCGTACCCTTTGCCGTAAAAAATCTGTTTGATGTCGCTGGGTTAACCACCCTAGCAGGCTCCAAGATTCATGCAGAACACCCACCCGCCACCACAGACGCAACAGCGGTGGCGAGGCTGAAAAAGGCGGGAGCGGTTTTGCTGGGGGCGCTGAATATGGATGAGTATGCCTATGGCTTTGTCACCGAAAACAGCCATTACGGCCCCACTCACAACCCCCATGACTTAGCGCGAATTGCAGGGGGATCTTCTGGCGGTTCAGCAGCAGCGGTGGCAGCGGGTTGCGTCCCTTTCACCTTAGGGTCCGATACCAACGGCTCGATCCGGGTGCCTGCTGCTTTATGTGGGGTATTTGGCCTCAAACCGACTTATGGCCGTTTGTCTCGGGCTGGGGCAGTGCTGTTCTCCAGCAGTTTTGACCACATTGGCCCTTTGGCTCATTCAGCCAGAGATCTAGCAATGATCTTTGATCTGTTGCAAGGGCCTGACCCTCGCGACCCCGTTTGTAGCGATCGCCCGCCAGAATTCTGTCTACCCCAACTGAAGCAAGGCATAGACGGCCTCCGAATCGCGATCGCCGACGATTACTTTGCCCAAGGTGCTTTGCCAGAAGCCCTAGCGGCAGTGGAAAAAGTCGCTACGGCCTTGGGGGCAACTCAGCGCGTCACCATCCCAGAAGCCCACCGAGCTAGAGCCGCCGCTTTTGTGATTACAGCCGCAGAAGGAGCTAATTTGCACGCAGCCAATTTGCGATCGCGGCCTCAAGATTTTGACCCTGCGACTCGCGATCGGTTTCTGGCTGGGGCTTTAATTCCCGCCCATTGGTATCTCCAAGCCCAACGCTTTCGCCAATGGTTCCGCCAACAGGTGCGCGAGATCTTTCAGAGCGTGGATTTAATTTTGGCTCCCACGACTCCCTACCCTGCTACGCCGATTGGTCAAGAAACAATAGTCATCAATGGCGAAGAAATTTTGATTCGGCCCAATTTAGGGCTATTTACGCAGCCGTTGTCTTTTATTGGCTTGCCAGTCGTATCAGTCCCGCTTCAGCGATCGGGGCAATTGCCCCTAGGCGTACAACTGATCGCCGCACCCTATAATGAAGCTTTGGTTCTGCGGGCAGCAGCATATCTAGAACAAGCGGGAATTGTGTCTGCGCCCATCGTTCAACCGCAACTGTAGACCTGAGCTGGGGCATGAGGACTTACGACTGGATTGTGATTGGCGGCGGCATGACTGGGGCAGCTCTCAGTTATGAGCTAGCTCAGCAACAGTTTTCAGTGCTGCTGATTGAGCAATCGGCTACCTTACAAGGTGCCACTCGGTTCAGCTACGGCGGCGTTGCCTATTGGTCGGGTACAACTGAGCTGACTCAACAGCTTTGCCAGGAAGGCAGACAGCGCTATGACGACTTAGCCGCCGAGTTAGACGCAGAAATTTATTTTCGAGAACTCGATCTATTACTCACAGTCAGCGCCGATCGCGACCCCAGCACGCTCGCCTCTACTCATACCACCTACGCCATCCCCCCCCATTTCCTCAGTGTGGCGGCAGCTTGCGAATTGGAACCTTTGCTGAATCCAGCAGCGATCGCCGGAGCCTTTACCGTTCGCCACGGCCAAGTAGACCCAGAAGCCATGACTCTGGCTTATCGGCAAGCCTTTGTCCGAGCGGGGGGTACTCTCGTCGTTGATACAGTGACAGGATTGCAGCAACAAGGCCAGCGAGTTACAGGTGCGATCGCCACTCAACACACTTACAGCGCTGCCAATGTCGTGGTTTGTGCAGGTGGTTGGAGCCGAGCCTTGCTAACCAGAGCTGGAGTGCCTGTACCGCTCTATTTCACTCACGCAGAGTTAGTCGAGACACCCCCTGTAGGCCTGAAGCTACGCACGTTAGTGATGACCGCAGAAATGCAGCGGTTTCAGATGGAGGCGCAAGCCAGCACCAGCGATCGAGAGCAGCAATGGCAGCAACCGGGTTTAGAGCTAGCTCCCTGGATTCTTGATGCAGGAGTCGTGCAGTTAGCGAATGGCAGTTTACGGATGGGACAAATTAGCCGTGTCTTGAGCAATCCACAAGCCACCGTTGATGCGATCGCTAGTGAGACAGCCATTCGGAACGCAGTTGGCAAAGTTTTACCGACGCTGCAAGATTTTCCGGGTCAGTGGCAGCATTGCTTAGTCGCCTTTAGTCGCGATCGCCTGCCCCTAATTGGTGCGGTTCCAGAAACAACCGGATTACACGTATTCTCTGGCTTTAGTAACCCCTTTGCGATCGCGCCACCGCTGGCACAAAGATTTGCTCAAGTAGCTTCAGGTTCAACCGACCCAATTTTGACCCAAGTCTCACCCCTCCGCTTCGCTGCGATCGCTTAGCCAGAGCAGTCGCATTACCTCCCTTCCACGAGCAATTTCATCTCGATTTCATAAATTTGTGTGACGCTCAATAGCTGGGCGCTGCTAATTGCCATAGCGAAAAAACTGCCTGAACTGATGGCATTGCCACACTTGACACTCCAGTGAACTGGAGGCTTCAGAATGACGAAATAGACCTTTGCAGTTTTTGGAAGACATCCAGATATGTACCGCATCTTAAAAAACAGTTCTTTGGTGTTGTTGGGGGCGATCGCCACAGCGAGTCTGCTGAATGCCTGTACTACACCGCGCCAAAATCAAACTCAAGATTCCAGCCCTGCTGCGACGACTGCTGCATCCAATAAACCCATGAACCACAACAGTATGGATCATGGCGGCATGAATCACGGCATGAGTATGGATTTAGGCCCCGCTGATGCTGAATTTGACTTGCGCTTTGTTGATGCCATGATTCCCCACCACGAGGGAGCCGTCACGATGGCAAAAGAGGCTCAGCAGAAGTCCCAGCGGCCCGAAATTCAGAAGTTGGCGGCTGATATCATCGCTGCCCAAAACCAAGAAATTGCCTCACTCAAGCAGTGGCGACAAGCTTGGTATCCCAAGGCTAGTGTGCAACCTGTCGCATGGAACGCTCAGATGGGTCATGCCATGCCGATGTCATCAGATCAAAGAAGAAGTATGGCAATGGATATGGACTTAGGCGCAGCAGATGCTGAGTTTGATCTGCGCTTTATCAATGCCATGACTCCGCACCATGAGGGGGCCGTCACGATGGCGAAAGATGCCCTCAACAAGTCCCAGCGCCCAGAGATTAAACAACTGGCTCAAGACATTATCCAATCCCAAGAAGCGGAAATTCAGCAGATGCAGCAATGGCGAAAAGCTTGGTACCAGCAGTGAGACAACCGGAACCAAAGCCGCATTTTGACTGACTTAGGAAAAACCTATGGACCAACTTTGGGAGGTGGGAGCCGAACCTGCTAGCAATGTCA
>DATNPE010000034.1:0-6606 GCA_036703355.1 Allocoleopsis sp.
CGATCGCTACCATCTTGAGTTTCTAGCGGAATCACCGTGACGGGAACCGCAGGCGATCGGTAGCGAATTTGCACTTCAGCCCGAATTGGCGCTGTGGGAGGTGCGATTGCCACCCAGTTGACCCGTTGCACGGTGCATTCTGGATTTTGCGCTTCGGTGCGATCGCCCACAATCACCCGATTTCTGGCGGCATCCAGACCGATTACATACAGCGGTTGCGCTGCCGCAATGCCCAAGCCTTTACGCTGGCCGATGGTGTAGTGATGCACACCTTCATGCTGACCCAGCACTCGCCCCGACTGATCCACAATGTCGCCTTTTTGCGGGGTGATGTGTTGATCCAAAAACTTCTGCATCGAGCCGTGAGCTTCAATTAGGCAGAGGTCTTGGCTTTCGGGCTTCTCCGCCGTGTAGAGGCCCAATTCGGCAGCAAGGCGGCGAGTTTCAGTTTTAGGATGTTCGCCCAAGGGAAACAGCACCCCTGCCAGAATTTCTTGGCTCAGGTCGTACAAGAAATAGGTTTGATCTTTGCTGCGATCGACGGCCCGCCGCAGTTGATAGCGTCCAGTGGCTTCATCAAAAGTGATTCGGGCATAGTGCCCAGTGGCAATGCGATCGATGCCAAAATTTTCGCGCGCATACTGCAACATGGGGCCAAACTTCACAGCTTTGTTGCACTGGGAGCAAGGCAGCGGCGTAATGCCAGCGCTGTACCCCGACACCAAGTAATCAATAATGTAGGTTTGGAAGGTGTCCCGGATGTCTACGATGTGGTGCGGAATCTCCAACTGCTCACAAATTCGGGCAGCATCTACCATGCCTTCAGAGCAGCATTGGCCTTTCCCCTTCATCAACCACAGGGTCATGCCTACAACTTCGTAACCTTGCTGGTGGAGGATGGCGGCTGTAACGGAACTATCAACTCCACCGGAGAGTCCTACCACAACTTTATTCATGGACTTGCCAATACTGCCGAAAGATATAAGCTAACTCTCCTAGGCTAACACTCTCTTGCCCGGAGCTGGTCAAGAGATAGCGCTTTTTCCGTGCTACACTAACCGCAAATTTTTATCGCCAAAAGTATTAGGAAATATCACTAGGGTTGCGATCGCTATGACCACTCATTCAAGCCATACATCTAAAGCATTAACTCGAAAATCTGAAGCCAACAAAATTCAAACCTTACCCCGCCTACGGCACTCCTCTCCTGTAGGAGAGGGGACGGGGGAGAGGTCAAATCTAAATTACAAATCTAGAGTCAAACTACGCTGGAGTTGGGCGGCTGCACCCTTAACGATGCTGCTCTGGCAAGGAGGAGTCGCGATCGCCAGTGAACTGAGCCTGAGTCAACCCAGCCTATTGGTAGCGCAGGAGTTTAACTTTGAAGCCCCACCTGCACCTCCCAATGACTTGCCTCCCGTAATCGTGCCGCGCGATCCGACTCTGCCGACTTTAGAACCTGCTCCTGCCCCCTTTCCGAATAGCCCTGCTTCAGTGACAGCTCCCACCGTTCGCCCACTGCCCTCCGAGACTTATCTGGTCTATGTGAATGGCAACAGCCCCCTAATGCTGGATCAGGTCAGACGAGTGGAGCCAGAGGCGTTCCGCAAAGAATACCGAGGCCGCACTGTGATTCAAGTGGGGCAATTTATTGACCAGTCCAATGCCAGACGACGAGCCGAGGCGTTACGAGACCAAGGGATTCGGGCCGAAATTGCTCAAGTTTCTAGAACTGGGAGTTCCGGATCAGCCAGCTCCAAGGGTTACTACGTGGTGGTTCCAGCGGGAAGAAATGAGCTAACAGCCATTCGCGCTCAGGTCAGACGCCTAGCAGGTGACTTGCAGGTAAACATCATTCCACGCGATCGCCCACGGGGCCACCACATTGCCGTTGGGCCTTTCACCAATTGGGATGCAGCCAATTCTTGGAATCGCTATGTCAAAGATTTTGGCATTAACAACGCACGGGTTTATTACGGACGCTAAAACTGAAGGGCGATCGCGAGCATCAGTGGGCGAGGAAACAACATTGTGACTCCAAGGCAAAACAGGCTAGAGCAAATTCAGCAGTTTGTGGTGACTGCCGAGCAAATGCAGGCGATCGAGGGGCGAGCGTTTGCGGCTGGGATGCCTGTGGCGGCTCTGATGGAAAAAGTGGCTGGCTTGATCACGCGACGGGTGCAAGCATTGTATCCACTCTCGACCCATCCGAAAGTCGGGGTGTTGGTGGGGCCAGGACACAACGGCGGTGATGCCCTAGTCGTGGCACGGGAGCTGCACTTAGACGGATACGAAGTTATTCTTTATCGCCCATTTTCTAAGCTGAAGGAGTTAACTGAGCAACACGCCCAATACGCTGAGAGTTTAGGAATTCCTACTGTAGAACAGGTAGAAGCACTGCAAGCTTGTGATTTCTTGATCGATGGTCTGTTTGGGTTTGGGCTAGAGCGATCGCTTGCTGACTCCATAGCCGAGGCTGTGAATCAGATCAACCAGTGGTTGATGCCAGTGGTCAGCATTGATTTACCCTCTGGTCTGCACACGGATACAGGAGCCGCTTTAGGCACCGCAATTCAAGCCACCCGAACATTGTGTCTAGGGCTGTGGAAGCTGGGGCTATTGCAAGACAACGCCTTAGAATATGTCGGCAGCGCGGAGTTAATCGATTTCGGCTTGCCTTTGGTTGATATTGAGGCAGTCCTAGCGGATTTTCCACGAATTTATCGGATTACGGCTCGAAGTGCGATCGCCAACTTACCGTTACCTCGCCCCGCCACCACCCACAAATACAAAATGGGGCATTTGCTAGCCATCTGCGGCTCCCATCGCTATACAGGCGGAGCCATTCTGACGGCATTAGGAGCAAGAGCTAGCGGTGTGGGGATGCTCTCTGTGGCGGTGCCAGAATCGATTAAGCCGTTGCTCTCTGCTCAATTACCCGAAGCTTTGATCATTGGTTGCCCAGAAACCAGCAGTGGCGCGATCGCTCAGCTCCCCGACAGTGTAGACCTCAGTGATTACAATACGATCGCCTGCGGTCCTGGTTTAACGATGGATGCTAGTGCTGTGATTGAGCGAGTTATAGCCAGCGATCGCCCCTTGGTTTTAGATGCCGACGGGTTAAACGTTTTGGCTCAAGCAGGCACTATCCCCACCCTCACCCAACGAAAAGCTCCCACTGTTCTCACGCCTCATTTCGGGGAGTTTAAGCGACTATTTCCTGCCATTGCCGAAGGCATGACCAATCGAGCGATCGCTGTCCGGGAAGCAGCTCAACAAACGGGAGCCGTGGTGTTGCTGAAAGGAGCCAGAGTTGCGATCGCCAACCCAAACGGTACGGTATGGATCAACCCAGCTAGTACACCTGCCTTAGCGCGGGGTGGTAGCGGTGATGTATTGACAGGCTTGATCGGAGGATTGCTAGCTCAAGATGTGTTGCAGTCAGCGCCAGTTGAGGCAGCGGTGCAAACAGGAGCTTGGTGGCACGCCGAAGCAGGCATACTCGCCGCTCAAGAACGCACCGAATTAGGAGTGGATGCCTTTACCCTAACCCAATATCTCATTCCAGCCTTGCGATCGGATTTGGAGACCTAACCCCCAGCCCCTTCCCTACATGGGAGCTAGAGTTTCAAAGTCCCTCTCCTAGAAGGCGAGGGATTTAGGGAGAGGTCTACGCGGAGTGACTCAATATCACGCACTAGATCTACACAGATGACAACAAAAAACGATCGCCCCTTTTGAGAAGCGATCGCCTGTCACGCAAATTTCAATTTAGTTTTGGTTTAGTCCACCCAACCGAGGTCAGAATCTGAGGTGGTTTTAGAAGGATAGTGCTGGTGCATCGAGTGTTTGGGAATGCGTTCTTCTAGCAACACTCGGTGCGATCGGTAATCGCGGTTGCCTGAATCAGGCGCAGGAGGTTTAGGCGCTCTGGCGAGTTGTCCGCCTTGAGGTTTCGCAGGTTCCTTTTTCACGGTGGGTTCTGGCCTTGCAGCAGGCTTGGCGGCGGGTTCTGGCTTCGCGTTGGCTTCCGTGAGTTGCAGAATTACCTTCTTAGCTTCCTCCAGCTCAGACTCCAGCTTTTTGCTGTGCTTCACTTCGGCTTGCAACTTCTGAGCCAGTGACTTTTGCTCATCTAAATCGGCCTGGATCGCACTAATTTTGTCTAGTAAAGACTTCTCCGTTTTGCGAGCGGCTTCTAAATCTTTGCGTAACTCCGCGATCGTTGCCTCCAAACCGGAAGTATCCGGCGCTTCTGACTTAGCATCCGCATCGTCACTAACATTGGCCTTGCTGGTGGCTGATTTGGTAGCCGCAGCCTTCGCAGTTGTGGATTTGTTACCTGCACTAGAGCCACGCTTAGCCTTAGCTGCAGAATCTTCAGACTGATCAGGAGCCGTCACAGGTTGAGCCGTCACATCGACAGTTTGCGCCGAAGCGGGTTCGGCATTATTGGGGGTATTGGGGGATGTTTGCACCAACTCCTGACTCCTTTCAACAGTTCCATTTACTTCTGATTCTAAAGACTTCTGAGCTTCCTCTCGCAGCAGATCGCCCAACCCTTTCTTCGCCATCACTTCCTCCAATCTCTCTGTATCTCTTCTGCAACTCGACGGTAGTCTGCTTCCGCTTCCCGCGCATTCTTGCCCCGCCACTGCGTAATCGGTACCCCATCCAGCGCTGCTCGCTCGTGCGCCTTATAAGCGCGTATAAAGGCATTACAAGCAGGGATGCCTAACTCTAGCAAGGTATTCTGAGCTTCTAGTGCTTCTGCTAAACTCCGAGGATCAACCCTAGTTAGCAACACTCGATGCGCCACTCCAGTCGGCATCACCGCCGTTTTCACCGTTTCGATCAAGACCGTTAAATCCATTGGGGCAGGAGGGCTGGGCAACAGGAGATAATCTGCCGCTGGCACCACCGCTGCCAAAGTATCTGAACCGAGCGCAGGTGGCGTATCCACCACCACTAACTCGTACCCTTTTACTTTTCGCAGGTCTGATAGGCGCGTCGCATCTGTCTCGCGCGTTAAATCAAAGTCGATGCCCTTCTCACTCCGCTCCACCCACCAACTGGCAGAATGTTGCGGATCGCAGTCCACTAGCAGCACTTTGTATTTGTCCGAAAATGCTGCTGCCAGATTAATTGCTGTGGTGGTTTTGCCAACTCCGCCTTTTCCATTCAGTACAGCGAGGATCTTTTGTGGCGGGGACGCTGACTTCAACGATGATCTCCTTTCGTGCGGTCTAGAAGTTGGCTGGTTGAATGCTATCTAAGCACCTCTGAGGTCGAATATACATCGTTCCTAGGCGTAAAAAGTGCTTGGTTGAGATTCTTATTGGCGATCGCCACCGAAAAACTTGTAAGGTTTATTCTCAATCTTGCTGTTTCGGCCCAGTCCATTCTGATAAGTTTATTAGGTTAATTTAATTATTAGTACCTGCCTGCTCCCTGACAGATTTGACGCTACAACTGTTCACAGCAGCGTAGGAGGGTTGTAGGGGAAGGGTCATGGCGCTGATTGTCCAGAAGTACGGTGGAACGTCTGTTGGTTCGGTAGAACGCATTCAAGCAGTTGCTCAGCGAGTGGTGAAAGCGGCTAAAGCGGGCAATTCCTTGGTGGTGGTGGTTTCAGCGATGGGCAAAACCACCGATGGTTTGGTCAAACTCGCCCACGAAATTTCCACCCATCCCAATCGCCGGGAGATGGATATGCTGCTCTCGACTGGGGAGCAAGTTTCGATCGCCCTTGTCAGTATGGCGATTCAAGAGCTGGGCCAACCCGCCATCTCCATGACAGGGGCACAGGTGGGCATTGTCACCGAAGCCGAACACAGCCGCGCCCGGATTCTGCACATTCAGCCCGATCGCGTAGAACGGCAACTAGAAGCGGGCAAAGTCGTGGTTGTGGCAGGCTTCCAAGGCGTTGCTAGCCGCGAAGAATTAGAAATTACTACCTTGGGTCGGGGTGGCTCTGACACCTCAGCCGTGGCTTTGGCGGCAGCCCTCCGAGCCGATGTCTGCGAAATTTACACCGATGTTCCTGGCATCTTGACCACCGACCCTCGTTTGGTACCAGACGCGCAACTGATGTCTGAGATCACCTGCGACGAAATGCTGGAACTAGCCAGTTTAGGAGCCAAAGTTCTGCATCCCCGCGCGGTAGAAATTGCCCGCAACTATGGCGTGCCCTTAGTCGTGCGCTCTAGCTGGACCGATGACCCTGGCACTAAGGTTGTTTCTCCCCCACCCCAACCTCGTCCTTTAGAAAATTTGGAGCTGGCTCGTCCCGTCGATGGTGTGGAGTTCGACACCGACCAAGCCAAGGTCGCTTTATTGCACATCCCCGATCGCCCTGGCGTTGCCGCTCGCTTGTTCGGTGAGATCGCCACCCAAGACTTAGATGTAGACCTAATCATCCAATCGATTCATGAAGGCAACTCCAACGACATCGCCTTCACCGTCACCAAAAACTCTCTGAATCAAGCCGAAGCCGTAGCCGCCGCGATCGTGCCTGCATTGGGAGCACAACTGGGGGCTGGTGTGGATGCTGCTGATGTCATGGTGCAACGGCAGATTGCCAAAGTCAGCATTGCGGGTGCTGGC
>DATNPE010000035.1:0-3572 GCA_036703355.1 Allocoleopsis sp.
AACCCCAGTTTTCGAGAACTCTTAGCCAGGGTGCGTGAGGTTGCCTTAGCCGCTTATACGCATCAGTATGTTCCCTTCCAGAAGCTAGTCGAAGTGTCGCGATCGGATCGGCGCTTAGGGCAAAATCCTCTTTACCAGGTGATGTTGCTCCTCGATCCACCTACGTCCAACGATACCTCCGGCTGGATACTGGAGTACCCTAGCCCAGTAGATAACGGCACTGTAACTTGCGATTTGCTGATTACATTGAGTGAAGGAGCAGGCGGGCTGACGGGTCAACTGTCCTATAGCACTGAACTGTTTAGCGCTGAAACCATTGCCCGGATGGCAGGACATTTCCAAACTCTGCTAGAAGGTATTGTTACCAATCCAGACGAGACGTTAGCAGCGCTGCCCTTACTCACCCTTGCGGAACAACAGCAGCTTCAGGCATGGAACCAGACCCAGGTTGCTTATCCACTAGAACTGTGTTTGCACCAGTGGGTCGAAGCCCAAGTCGAATGCACTCCAGATGCAATAGCCGTCAGCTGTGAAGGACAACACCTTTCTTATGCTGACCTCAACCAACGGGCAAACCAACTCGCCCATCATCTTCAGTCTCTTGGAGTTCAACCCGACACGCTAGTGGGCATCTGTGTCGATCGCTCCCTGGAGATGGTCATCGGACTCCTTGGCATCCTCAAAGCAGGGGGTGCCTATGTCCCCTTCGACCCCAGCTATCCATCAGAGCGCTTGGCCTTCATGCTGGAGGATGCTCAAGTCCCCATCTTGTTGACGCAAACCCATCTGGTCGATCGCCTTCCTCCCCATCAAGCTAAAGTGATCTGCCTTGATGCGGACTGGGAGCAAATTGCTCAAGGCTATAAGCACAATCCTAAGAGCGGTGTCACTCCTGATAACCTCGCCTATGTCATCTACACCTCTGGTTCTACCGGGAAACCCAAAGGGGCAATGAACACCCACCGTGGCATCTGCAATCGCTTGCTGTGGATGCAGGATGAGTACCAACTGAGGGAGAGCGATCGCGTCCTGCAAAAAACGCCCTTCAGCTTCGATGTCTCGGTGTGGGAGTTCTTCTGGCCCTTGATGAGTGGGGCTCGTCTGGTGGTGGCTCGACCAGAGGGACACAAAGACCCTGCTTATCTAGTGCAGTTGATTGCCGAGCAGCAGATTACTACCCTGCACTTTGTCCCCTCGATGCTGCGGGTGTTTCTCGAAGAACCAGGGGTCGAATGCTGTCAGAGCATCCGGCAGGTGATGTGTAGTGGTGAGGCACTGCCTGTGGATCTGCAAACCCGCTTCTTGGAGCGCTGCGCTGCTCAGTTGCACAACCTCTATGGCCCGACTGAAGCGGCAGTGGATGTGACGTACTGGCACTGTCAGCCCGAAGAGAACCAGCGCTCCGTTCCCATCGGCAGAGCGATCGCCAACACGCAGATGTATGTACTGGATGGACAGCTTCAGCCTGTCCCCATTGGCATTGTGGGCGAACTCTACATTGGTGGAGTCAATGTTGCCAGGGGCTACCTCAACCGTCCTGAGCTGACAGCAGAACGCTTTATTGCTGACCCCTTTGCGATAGAGGGGAAAAGCTACCCCACACCTCGGCTCTACAAAACGGGAGACCTGGGTCGATACCGTCCGGATGGTGCGATCGACTATCTCGGTCGCATCGACCATCAGGTGAAGTTGCGCGGCTTCCGCATCGAACTGGGCGAAATTGAATCTGATCTCACGCAACATCCTGACATTCAAGAAGCGGTGGTTGTCGTTCAAGAATCCCTTGGAGGCAAACGCTTGATTGCATACTTAGTGACAACCCTCTTGCCCGATCGCATTCCCGTGCAACTCAAGTGCTTGGCAAGTGTGAATGGTCTCCCCCCCATTGAAGTAACCACAACAGACTTATCGTTTCATGGCACCTGTCTAACGGGAATTTCAGCCAATGGCAACCCCGGACATGCAGTTCAGTTGCGACTTCGGCTACCCGGAACATCTCAAGAACAACTGTTAGAGGGCGCGATCGCATGGCAGCAAGGCAATCAAGCTGGCATCAAGTTTAATCTCACCTCAGAGCAGCAACGCTCCCTGCGGCACAGTGTGGAATTTCTCTTGGAGGCTCAAGGCTTCCTCAAAACGTTACAGCGCAGTGTCACGCGAAACTTACGAGACTTCTTGAACCAAAAATTGCCAGATTACATGGTGCCCGATCGCTTTATACTGCTGCGATCGATGCCGCTCAATAGCAACGGTAAAATCGACCGTCGTGCCCTGCCCACCCCTGAGCCCGATCGACTTGAGACAGAAATCGCCATAAAGCCACCTCAAACGCTCATAGAGCAATGCTTAGCAGACCTCTGGAGTAAGTTTCTTGGCATTGAACAGGTAAGCACCCAGGATAATTTCTTTGAACTGGGCGGTAACTCACTGCTAGCCGCTCAGCTAATTGCTGCCATCCGAGAAACTTTTCAGGTAAAGTTACCTGTGCGTTGTTTGTTTGAGCAACCCACGATCGCAGGGCTCGCTCAACTAATTGAAACAATCGATCAGGAAGGAATTGCATCCCTCACACAGACGCTTGTCTTAAAGGCTGAAGCCATCCTGCCTGCCGAAATTTCACCCATCGGAGCGCAAGCACTTGAGATATGCCAAATCACGCACCCTCAAAACATCCTACTGACAGGTGCAACAGGATTTTTAGGCGCATTTTTACTACAAGAATTACTGCAACATACTGAAGCTCACATCTACTGTTTAGTTCGGGCGGCAACTAGCGCTGAAGGGTTGAGCCGTATAAAGTCCACATTAGAAAACTACCAGTTGTGGCATCCCACATTCAATCATTCTCGGATTATTCCCGTTCTGGGAGATCTTGCCCAACCCTGGCTCGGTCTCACCCTCAATGAATTTGAGCAACTAGCCACTCAGATTGATGCCATTTATCACAACGGTGCAGATGTCAATTTCTTCAAACCCTACACTCAGCTCAAAGGCCCGAATGTTTTAGGAACTCAAGAAGTTCTCAGGCTAGCCTGCCAAACCAAAGTTAAACCTGTCCATCACATTTCCACCGTTTCAATCTTTGGCAATACTTCCAACAGCTCATCTATTATTCGAGAAGATGAGCCGATCGACGGTCACGAAACCCATTTAGATCTGGGCTACTCTCAAAGTAAGTGGGTTGCCGAAAAGCTGGTGTGGATAGCTCAGTCAAGAGGCTTACCTGTAACTGTATTTCGAGCAGGGGCGATCGCCGGATCAAGTCAAACTGGCCTCAGCAACAGCAAAGATTTTGAATTTAGCTTCATTCGAGGCTGTATTCAGATGGGAGTATTCCCTGATTTAGGAAATGAACAGCAGTCGTTTGTTCCGGTCGATTATGTTAGTCAAGCGATCGTTCACTTATCCAAACAACCGCAGTCACTCACAAAAGTATTCCATTTGGTGCATCCCTTTCCAATTCGCAAAGTAGAGTTTTTTGAGCATATTCAAGGATGTGGCTATCCCCTCAAAAGACTCCCCTATCCTCAATGGCGAGAGATGCTTCTACAGCAAGAACAAACCTCACCAGA
>DATNPE010000036.1:0-4039 GCA_036703355.1 Allocoleopsis sp.
TGATGCGAGTGAAGCTGGGGATTGCGAATTAGATTGAGACCTAACCCCCTGCCCCTTCCCTGCGAGGGAAGGGGAGTTTGACTCAAAGCCCTCGCCGCGTCGGAGAGGGCTTTGGGGAGAGGTATTCCTGGAGGAAGCTGGGCGATCGCTTGCGAGGGCGTAGCCCTTATCGCGCTACCTTGGAGAAACAGTTCGCACGTTCTATCCTCCTATGCTGCACCAAATTCTGGCTCGTCCTTTAGGATGGTTCCTAGTTTTAGGCACTCTGGCTGGAAGCGCAATCGCCGTCCATCCTGCTCAAGCCCAAACACCTGATCTCGCACCTGCTGAATCTCCGTCTCAACCGACGCAAGTAGATCCCACACTAAACGAGGGTTATCCGATTCGACGTCAGGATGCGCCACTGTCAATCCCGCAGGTTTACGCCACACCGATTGAGAAATTTGAGCCGCCCTTCTCCGATGTGCCACGTGATCACTGGGCCTATGAAGCGGTGACGCGGTTGTTCTACATTGGGGGAGTGAAAGGAGAACCCACCACTCCCACGAATTCCACTCAATAAGCAAGTTCTAACTATGGCTGCTTCTAAGCGTAAGCCAACTGACAAGAGCGATCGCGTTGTTTACTCCGAGTTTGGTAATGCTGCCAATCCTGACGCTTTGGCGCGGGGCGTGCCCGACTTACCACCAAATCAGCAAAATTTGAAGGTACAGGCAACCCGGAAAGGCAAGGGTGGCAAAACGGTGACTGAAATTACTGGATTCCAAGCCAAGTCTGAAACGTTAGCCGATTTGCTGAAAAAACTCAAAACTCAATGTGGTGCAGGCGGCACCGTGAAAGAGAATGCGATTGAAATTCAGGGTGATCACACGCAAAAACTGGTAGAGATTCTGACGAAATTGGGCTACAAAGCCAAGGCCAGTGGCAAATCAGGCTAAGCAGAGCGATAAGGGCTACGCCCTCGCAAGCGATCGCTTTGTCACATTACTGACGTAATTGGCACCGTGACATCACTTCTAAAGTCATTTACTCCGTGGGCTGAATCAGGCCCACTTTTTTTGACGGAATTTGGGGCAACTTAATTGGATTAAGAGAGATAAGCCGCCATCCATTCGTCTTTGCCTGTCACCTTGGCCTTACAGAACTTCTCCATGCGTAAAATCTACCGACCCCGCTCACCCCTGACCTTTCTCACCACCTTTTTGACTGCGATCGCAATCGTGATTGCAGCAGGTTTAATGACCCCCACCATTGCCCAAACGAGTCAAACGAAATTTAAAGATATTCAAGGTCATTGGGCCCAAAACTGTATTCAACATCTAGCTGAACGCAACATCATCAGTGGCTACCCCGACGGCAATTTCCGTCCTGGTGCCCCAGTGACTCGCGCCGAATTTGCCGCAATGGTCGTGAAAGCGTTTCCAGATGCCATGAATGCCACTCGCCCGACTGCTCCAATCCAGTTCGTTGATGTTCCAACCAACTACTGGGCCTCTCAATCAATCAACCAAGCGTCTGGAGCGGGATTTCTGACGGGGTATCCAGGGCGTGTATTTAAACCCAGTCAAAACATTCCACGGGCACAAGTGTTAGTCGCCTTAGTAGGAGGCTTGGGATACAAGGCAGCCCAGCCGATCGCCACAACCTTGAGTGCTAACTTTAACGATGCCCAAGCGATTCCTGACTATGCTCGTCCTGCGATCGCAGCGGCAACTGAAAAGCAAATTGTCGTCAACTATCCCAACGCTAAAGCCCTCAATCCCAATCAAGTAGCGACTCGCGCTGATGTAGCAGCAGCTATTTGTCGCAGTCGAACAGGCAGCAATCAACTCGCTCTAGTTCCTGCCCAATACATCGCGGGTCAAAAACCTCAGTCACAACCGGACACAGTGAATCAAACTAGTGAGATTCGGGGGGTTTGGCTCACCAACGTCGATAGCGAGATTCTGTTTAGTCGCGATCGCCTCAAGACCGACTTGCAAGACCTGGCAAACCTCAAGTTCAACACGGTTTACCCCACCGTTTGGAATTGGGGCTACACCCTGTATCCCAGCCAGGTCGCTAAACAAGTGATTGGCAAAGAAGTAGACCCCACCCCCGGTCTGCAAGGGCGAGACATGCTGGCGGAAGCTATCGAAGAAGGCCACCGGAATAAACTAGCTGTGATTCCTTGGTTCGAGTTTGGTTTCATGGCTCCTGCCGAATCAGAACTGGTAGCACGTCACCCCGACTGGCTTACAACCCGCCGCGATGGCTCCACAATTTGGGCAGAAGGCAAGCACAGCCGCGTTTGGCTGAATCCCTTCCAGCCAGAAGTGCAGCAGTTCATGATCGATTTGGTTACAGAAATTGTTGCCGAATACGACATTGATGGCCTGCAGTTTGATGACCACTTTGGTTTACCTGCTGAGTTTGGCTACGACCCGCTCACCGTCAAGCTTTATCAGCAAGAACATCAAGGCCAAAACCCACCCAGCGATCCGAATGATGCGGAATGGACCCGCTGGCGTGCTGACAAAATTACTCAGGTCTTTGCTCACACCTTTGAAGTGATTAAAGCTCGCAAGCCCAAGGCGATTGTTTCCCTCTCTCCCAATCCGCAAAAGTTCTCCTATGAAGCATTCTTAGCTGACTGGGTGACGTGGGAACGCCGTGGTTTAGTCGAAGAACTATTGCTACAGGTTTATCGCACTGACTTAAACACCTTTATCTCAGAACTCGAACAGCCCGAAGTCCAAGCAGCGAAACAACATATTCCGGTCGCGATTGGGATTCTGACAGGCTTGAAAGACCGTTTGATGCCCACTGCCCAAATTCAGGCACAAGTGCAAGCAGTCCGCGATCGCAACTTCCAAGGTGTGTCGTTCTTCTACTACGAAACCATGTGGAACTTTGACACCAACAACGTGGCCCGCCGCAAATCGGCCTTCCAAAACCTGTTTGCCTCGACGGTGACTCGCCCAAACCTGGTGCAGGAGCAGGCAGTGAGGAGTAAGGGGTGAGGAGTGAGGAGAGAGGAGTGAGGAGCGAGGAGCCAGAATTCAGAAGTAGTAGAGGCATTCGTAATTTCTTTGCAGAGGCGATCGCCAGAGGTGCTAGAAATCTTAAAAATTCTGGCTCCTGGCTTCTGTCTCCTCCCCCTCTCACTCCTCTCTCCTCACTATTTAAAGATCTCCGCAAAAAACTGCTTCATATCTTCCCAAGAACGGCGATCAGCGGTGCGGTTGTAAGCTACTCCTGTTGATGGGTCGTTGCCTGATTCTGAATTGGTGAAGCCGTGAACTGCACCACCATAGCTCACTAGTTCCCAGTTGACCTTGGCTTGACGCATCTCTTGCTTAAAAGCTTGTACCTGTTCATCTGGTACTAGCGGGTCATCACCTCCCTGCAATACCAACACTTGAGCTTTGATGTTCTTGGCATCGGCTGGATTGGGAGTGTCCAAATTGCCATGAAGGCTGACTACGCCTGCGATGTCCGCCCCACTGCGAGCCAGTTCCAAAACAGCTCCACCACCAAAGCAGTAACCGATCGCGGCGATTCGTTTAGGATCTACTAGAGGCTGTTGGCGTAACACCTCTAGGCCAGCATTAGCGCGATCGCGCAACAAGGTACGGTTAGAGCGGTATTTAGAAGCTTCGGCTCCTGCTTCTTTAGGATTCTTAGGCCGAACGCCTTTGCCATAGATATCGGCAGCAAAGGCAACATAACCCATTTTTGCTAGTTGGTTGGCCCGACGCTTCACATAAGGCCCGATGCCTTTCCATTCGTGCACCACCATAACACCGGGGCGCTTGCCATTCACCGCATCGTCGTACACCAAATAGCCTTCCAGGACAGTGTTTCCTTGCTTGTACTCCACCACCTTCGTGCGTAGAACAGCCTCAGCTGTAGCTGACCACATCAGAGCCACGACAGGAGCCAGAAACACAGAGGTCCAAATTTTCATCATCTCAATCCCTACAAATGAGCAAACCCCTGAAATCATACTGCTGACTTCAGGGGAGTGAGCAACTTCGAAGATGCTTTAAGCGAATAA
>DATNPE010000037.1:0-5476 GCA_036703355.1 Allocoleopsis sp.
GATTATCCCTATGGTTACTGCAAAGTGGGAGAACGCTTCTATGCTCTCAAGTCAGGCAAGCGAACCGAACGGGTCAGTTGGATTGCCGCCTTGAAAGCAGGATGCTTGTTCGCACCCATGACCTTTGAAGGGTCTTGTAACCGAGGCTTGTTTGAGATGTGGTTAGAGGAGTGCCTAGTGCCGCAACTGCAACCAGGAGATGTGGTTGTGCTGGACAATGCCAGTTTTCATCATTCTCAGAGCATTGAGGAAGTGGTGACAGCAGCAGGCTGTGAGCTTTGGTATCTGCCGCCTTATTCTCCGGACTTGAACCCGATTGAGCATTGGTGGTTTGTGCTCAAGAATTGGATGCGACAGCGATGGGATGAGTTTGACAACTTTCGGGATTGTGTGGATGCTGCCTTCAAAAAATGTCCTAAGGTACATCCGTAAAGCTATACCAGAAGGAGCTGACAATTTTTATGACTTGATTGGTGGTCATACAATTGAGTTCAAAACGGTCAAAACCGAGTTTCATAATTTGAGCCGATCGATTCGTCAAAGTGTAGTGAAACATGCGGCTCAACAGGGGTGGGGAAAACGGCGCAATCGAGCAAAGGGAGAAGCGATGGTGGCAACTCCAGTTCAAGTATCCAATCAACCAGAGCAGGGCAGTTTGTTTTGAATCATGAGAGCTACCAGAATGATGGGTGCTATCGCCCCTTCAGGATAGTCCTCCATCTATTTCCAGTCATGTCCGTTTCCACAACTTACCCTAATTTGAAAAATGTTCCTTATCACTTGATTACATCAAGTAGCGAACTTGAAACTGCACTGCGATCGCTAGAACAGTCTCAGATTCTTGGCTTGGACTGCGAGACAACCGGGTTAGATCCTCACATTCACACCATTCGACTGATTCAGATTGCAGCCCCAAATCAACCAGTGATCCTAATCGATCTACCCCAGATTGCCCCTTGCGATCGCCACCTACTTCAACAATTCCTCTCTAAGCCTGCTCTCAAAATTACTCATAATGGCAAATTCGACTGGCAGTTTCTCACAAAGACAGGGCTTCAGCCCAGTGCTCCTTTCTTCGACACACAATTTGCCTATCGAGTACTAACGGCAGGATTAAAAACGAGTCTCTCATTGCAAACCCTTGCTCAAAAGCTCCTGAACATAGCACTGGATAAAACCCAGCAGGTGAGTGACTGGAGCAAACCGCTGATATCGAAGCAGTTACAGTATGCAGCAATGGATGCAGCCATTTTGCTGGAGCTGTACCCGATCTTGATCAAGAAGCTGGAGCGATCGCATCTCCTAAAAATTGCCCAACTAGAGTTTCACTGTATGCCTGCGGTGGCTCAGATGGAACTGAATGGTATGTTGCTCGATCTCTCCCGCTGGCAAACGTTAGGGACAAAGTTGGAGAGCGATCGCGATGATGCACTTCATCAGGTCAGGGAACTCCGGCTTGTGGGTAACGCTCAAATGTCCTTACTGCCAGAGATGACAGATGCAATCAACCCCAATTCTCCGCAACAGGTGCTTGCAGCACTGAGAGAGACTGGTATTCCAGTGAATTCGACTAACCAGAAGGAACTGGTGCCACTAGCGAAGCGGTACCCTGTGATTCAAGCATTGTTGGATTACCGCCACCTCTCCAAAATCACTGCCACCTTTGTCGATAGCTTGCCCAAGCACGTCCATCCTGTAACGGGAAGGATTCACCCGACGTACTATCAGCTTGGAGCTAGGTCGGGTCGGTTCTCTTGTCGCAATCCACCTTTGCAAACCATTCCTCGTGATGCGGCTGCCCGAACCTGTTTTATTGCTGCACCAGGCTTTCGGATAGTGCGAGCGGACTATTCTCAAATTGAACTGCGAATTGTTGCCCGATTAAGTGGCGATACTCGGATGCAACGAGCCTATCGTAAGGGTGAAGATCTACATCGGTTGACAGCAGCCCTGGTAACTGGAAAAGCGATCGCTGATGTGAGTGAGGAAGATCGACGACTTGCCAAAGCCATCAACTTTGGACTGATTTACGGTATGGGTGCCGCCAAACTTCAGAGCTACGCTGAGACAAAGTATGGGGTCACTCTGTCTCTGGAGCAGGCAAAGGCATTCCGAAAACGATTCTTTGAAGCCTACGCTGGAGTGGCAGAGTGGCATGAGACAATCAAGCGCAGTTACATCCGGGGAACGAAGGAGAGCCGGACCCTAGGTGGACGGCGGCGCAGGTGGGCGGATAAACCTAGGCTGGCGGAATTGCTGAACCATCCCGTCCAGGGATTGAATGCTGATATCACGAAATTGGCGTTAGTGAAACTCAACAAAGTGCTGGCAGAGACAGGAGCGAAGCTGATTTGCACAGTTCATGATGAGATTCTGCTGGAGTGTCCTGTTGCTGAGGCGAAGCACATCAGTGATCTCTTACGTCACTGTATGGTTGCAGCGGCTCGGAAGTTTCTGCATCCCATCCCGGTGGTTGTGGATGTCAGGGTCTCTGCCAGTTGGGGTGGCGATGAGACTTAGGGAATAGGTTTGCCTTTATGGCGAGTTAAGTTTTCCCTAAGCAAAAGCAGTACGGGTGAATCTAGACTTAGGGAATAAAAACAAGCTACAGATCCCTAAGTATTCCCTAAGCAATTTTTGCGGAGTCAGGGGTGGGAGATGCCAAAGCGGAGCAAAGCAGCGCGATTGATTCAGGAACTCCAGGATTGGAGTGATGAAGAATTGGGGGATCTGGCTGAAATGATTCAGGGGCTACTGGAGTCGCGGCGGGAGGAGGCAGAAGAGGAGAACCAGGAGACTCGTGAGGATGGCACACCGCTAGGGAAGCATGGGGGACGAGGGCATATTGAGCTGAAGATGATTCCTGACTCTAAAACGGGTAAAACCTATGGACCTTACCGCTATTTGCGCTATTGGGGGGTAACGAGGAAGGGGACAATGGGATTGAAGAGTGTATATCTTGGGAAAGGCTGATGATGGAAAAGGGAATGATCACCCTTCTAAATAGTAAGAAAAAAGAATTACAGCTTGTATCGCACTGATCGCCACCATTGCCAGGGCAAGAACGAATCGGAAGAGCGGCTTGTACTGCTACATATGCATAGGACAAGGTTTAAGCAAATTGATTCAAAGCGCCTCTGGGCTGCAGAATTGCTCGAATGCGATCGAGTAACTCATCAAGATTAATTGGTTTACGAATGAACTCATCTGCTCCTACATCAAATCCATCAGCAGGTGTGGGTTCGCTGTAGCCTGTGACTAGCAGGATTGGAATAAAAGGAATAGAAGGATTTTGTCGAATTTGTCGAGTGACTTCAAACCCGTTCATTTCAGGCATCATCACATCAAGCAATACCAAGTCTGGTGGATGAGATGCAATACTCTCTAATGCTGTATAACCGCTATCGGCAACTTCAACCTGATATCCTTCAGCTTCTAGAACGGTTTGCAGCAGAAGATAGTTATCTGGAAGATCATCAACGACCAGGATGCGATCGCTCTCAGTAGTGATTTCAGCAGGCGAACCAATCATTGCACAAAGAATAATGTTGAGATATCTGACCGAGCTTATTCAATTCTCTTCATTCGATCAGTTAACTAACTCTAGCGATAGGGAGATTGTTTATAATCAAAGTTAGTTGCGTAGACACAGATTTGCGATCGCCTCCACCAATACCTCTGGCTCTACAGGTTTTTTGGTGTGAACTTGAAAACCTCCTGAATCGCTTTTTGTTGGTCAACTTCTGCACATAGGCAGCCAGTGTGATCGCCTTTGGCAACAGCGAAGCTCAACACAGCTCACAGTTGCTGAGTAATCCGCTCTTTCGCTAACACACGATATTCCCAGAAATGTTCTCCAGCCGCACACAGCCCCAAGTACATATTGAGAACCTGTGGTTTTTTGAATAACACAATCCCAAGTTGATACCAGAATTGCCCTCGAATTTCCGATCGACGGATTCCTTGATGCCAGATCAGTTGAGCAATTAACGTTAACCCTTTACGCATCGGGAATTGCATTGTTTGCTGCTTTCTGTTCAAAGACTCAATTTTGAGGCATTGTTGAAAACAGCGTTTCAAATAATTTTGGGGTTCATACAGAGTCCAAAATCCTTCGACATACTCTTTGGCAATCTCGGTAATCGGGCGAGTCGGAACAAAATTCATCAGGGTATTTTGGTCACCTGTTGGATGACTATCGCTCGCAATTAATCGTTGCTCCTTCTTCAACCGCTCCCACAGGGCAGTGTTGGGTAACGCTTGCAGAATGCCTAACATGGGTTGAGGAATGCTCGTTTGTTCAACAAAGGCTTGAATGCGATCGCCTGCCCCTGTTTTCTCACCATCAAATCCAAGAATAAATCCGGCATAGATTAGCAACCCTGCCTTATTGATCTTGTCACAGGCTTCTACCAGGGGATTGCGGGTATTTTGTAGCTTGCGGGTCACTTGTAAACTATCCTGATCGGGTGTTTCAATGCCCAAGAAAACAGCAAAGAAGCCTGCTTCACCCATGAGTTGCAGCAATTCATCATCTTCTGCCAGATTGACTGAGGCTTCTGTAATGAACGTGAAGGGATATTTGCGCTGCTGCATCCAGGGGATGAGTTCTCTGAGGAAGCGTTTAACGTTCCTTTGATTCCCAATAAAGTTATCGTCTACGATAAAAAGTGAACCGCGCCACCCTAAATCATACAAGTTTTGCAACTCCGCCAAAGCCTGGTGTGGCTCTTTGGTACGGGGTTTGCGACCATAGAGTGAAATAATGTCACAAAACTCACAGTTAAACGGGCACCCGCGCGAAAACTGGATTGCCATCATCAAATAGGCATCCCGTTGAAGCAGATCAAACCGTGGCATGGGGCTTTGTGTTACATCCGGCTTCTCAGCCGAACGAAAGATTCCCTGCGTATCACCTTGCTCAATCGCTGCTAGAAATTGCGGCACGGTCATCTCTCCTTCATCCAGGATCAGGAAAGAAGCTCCGGCTTCTAAGGCATCTTGCGGCACTGAGGTGGGATAAGGTCCACCGACGGCGACTTTCTTACCAAGCTGAACGGCTTGTTGAATGAGTGCCTGGAAATCTGCCTTCTGAACGATCATGGCGGAAAGAATCACCAGATCACACCATTCCCAGTCTGCTTCGCTTTCACAGGCAACATTGCGATCGCAAAAGCGGATGTCCCAACTGGACGGTAGCAGGGCTGCAACAGTAATAATTCCCAGAGGTGGAATGACTGCTTTCAACCCCGCAATTTCCATGAAGCGATCGTAGGACCAGAAGGACTGGGGAAATTGAGGGTAGAGCAACAATGCTTTCATAAAGCCCTGTGATAAATTTAAGCTGACTCTAGTAGAGATGCTGATTCGTCATGCTTTGGTCAAACTCGATCGAAGCCAGGGGTTTAGAATGCGGCTTCCCAAAAGAAGTAAACCTTCGGGGTGCAATAATTAAAGCTAGCATTTTGAAGTTGTT
>DATNPE010000038.1:0-4546 GCA_036703355.1 Allocoleopsis sp.
GACGACCGAGAAGAAAGAATCAGAACCTCGCATCACCCGGACAATCAAAACCACGACGACCGAAACCAAGCCCAATCAGCAGCCATCGACGACGATCAAAACTGAAACGGTCGTCATCACTGAAAAAGAGAAGAAAATTGACACGCGCATTCAGTCGGGGCTTTCGCTCACCTCTACGAGCAAGACTGAAAAGCTGACAGCGCAGGACAAGAAAGACTTGGAATTGGCAAAGCGATCGCCTTCTGAGAAAGCTGCCGCAACCGCTACGACCGCAGCAGCCCCAACGGGTGACCCAATTACCGGATTGCCCAACCAGACCCCAGGTTTTATCGACTTAAGGGACGGCAGAGCAGAAGCGCAGCAAATTGCAGACGAATCGCGCCGGGTGAAAGGTTACGAGGATTCAGTCGTGCTTGTGATGAACATGGACACCCTGCAAATCGTGCCCGGTCAGATTGTTGCTCTATCTAAACGGGTGTTTCCAGAAGCGTTTGCGACTGAGAAGCGAGTCGGTGGAGTTCAGCACGATTTTGGGGCGGGTACGACAACGCTTCAGCTGTACTCGCCACAGGCGCAATTGCCAGCTGGCAGTGGAAGTGCGATCGCGCCTGCTGCTGGAGCGACTCAGCTTGCGACGCCATCCGGACCACCAGGACAATTCCGCTTCCCGATCCCCTCTGGTGCGACTAGCATAGGTGACGGTTTTGGCACAAGGCCGGGGCGTCCACCGGGTTACCGACACACCATCCTAGACGTAACTGCCCCAACTGGAACAATCTGCATTGCAATGGCGGATGGAGTTGTTTCGGATATTAGACCAAACAACGGTGGAGCGGGCAACATGCTGGTGATTGACTACGGTGGAGGGTATCAGTCAATTTACATGCACGGAATGCCCGGTCAATTTGCTTTGGTTCCTAAGGGCGCTCAGGTAAAGCAGGGGCAACCTGTTTTTAAAGTGGGAAGTACCGGCCGAAGCTCAGGCCCCCACCTCCATTTGAAATTTACTCTTAACGGAACATATTGCTTGCTCTCTAAAGTGGGCATTGATGTATTGAAAATGGGACTGCCCGTGCGTCGGTACAGCCCCAACTGCACAGCTTATTAGATTAGAGTGACTTCATTTGTTCTATCTGTTGATAGCATAGTCTCAAGCTTTCAGCCTCACCAACAGCAGCAAAAGGAAGGGATTGCGATGAACCTAGGAAAATGTGAAGACTTGCGAGTTATCAATAATCTTGCCTGTAAATCGGGCAAATTAAAGCACACCCTATCTAAGATCACTGACTCTGGTAAGCTACAGGATAGCGATTATTGGGCTACTCGAAAACTAGAAGATGAAGTCTGGCACTTCCAATTGACGGCAAAAAGCTTGTATCGAGAAAGATCAATGACAGATAGCGGGGGTGTGTGAGCGCTTAGTCAAGTTTACTGCCATCTTAGTCTCTGCTTATCTGCGCGAATCGCGCACTTCGGTCAGCCTACTGGTGGCATAGCCTCAAACTGATTGCACCCAAACTCTGCATTAGTAAGCAGATAGCAGATTTCAGCTTCTTGATTGAAATCAATTGCTTTGGCTAGTGTTTGATTGACAGCCTTTCCTTTGTCTGTAAACGTCAGATAGCAAAATCCCCATTTTTCACCTCTGTCTCGGCTTGGGGTTTGCCAGTGACGACAGTTTTTGCATTTCTTCATCAACAGCCTTGCCTCAAAAGATATTTAATCATCTGCGCGAATCGCGCACTTCACTAACTTAGAAGGTATTTCTAGCAAGCTATTCCCTGCAAAACTCACAGCCGACGCATTCTTCCTTGGAATCAATCAAGCCGCCAATCAACGACCGACAGCCTAGATTCCCTGCTAAAGCTTCGGGATAAAAGCACCAATCGGGCTGGGCGTATTTCTCCAACAAACCCTCGACGCCGACATTACGCGCTGATTGTTTTTGCTCTTGGCTTAGCTCGTGAAAATAAGGTTTTGAAGTCATAATCAGATAACGATATATGTCCAGTCTACCCATGCCCAATGCCTTCACTACTGCACTAGCTGAACTCGTTCGCTTGCTCCCCCAGATTCGAGAACTGTGTCAACGCCAGCCTACCCTACAAGAGGCGATTGTCACCCGTAACGATGACCCAACGGGATTCCGCAGGATCAAGGCAACTAGGGCAGCGCAAGGAGGACAAGCCGAAACCGATTGGTTTCCCGCTGGCAGAAGTTCGTCAACGTCAGACGAACCCATTCCGTCAGTCGGCACTCACATCTTGATCGGCCTAGTCAATGGCGACCCCCATCAGCCCTTTTTTCTGCGCACCCTTAGCAATCAAACCAACCCCCCTGACAGCAATCAGCTCAATCCAACGAACGACAACACGGAGGAAATACCGGGAGACGAGAGAAGGGCGATCGCGGGAGACAGAACCACCACAGTTGGCGGCGAGCGAAGCGAAACAATTGAGGGCGACTGCTATCTGCTGGTGAAGGGCGAAAAGTATGCGATCGATGCAGAGTTTGGGGAAATCCTGATTACCGCCCTAGCTGGTGGAGTCGGGGCTGTCCGGGTCGAAGCGGCGGATACAATCCGCTTTCAGCAGGGTGGTGCCTACGCGCAGATGCAAAATGGGGCGTGGACGTTCGGCAATGCAGACGGCATGAAGTGGACGTTCGGCGGATCGTCTTGGCAGTGGGACGCCAACGGGGCGGCAATCAGGATCGTCAACGCCAGCGATGTTTCTATCAACGGCAAGAGTATTGCTGTTGTTGGAGCTGAAGACGATAGAGGCGACAACTTAATCGATAGAGGATATTAATGACTAGAACCTGCTTTACTTTCCCCCCTCGCATCGAAAACGGCTCCCTAGCGCTCAGCTCGGACTTTGACAGAGACGAGCAAGACATTATCAGCGTAATTCAGACTAGGATGCCGGAGCGGGTGATGCGTCCTTATACGGCAGGAACGCCCGATTTTACGTTTTCGACCGTCAACGTTCCGTCCTTGATTGCCCAAAAGCTCGCGATCGCAATTGAGGAACAATGCCCGACGATTGCCCGATGTCAAGGTATCGGCTCGGTGAACGATAGCGGGATGGTTGTTGCTGAACTGTACTGGACGCCAAAAGCTGAACCCAAGCCTCAGACGCTAAGAATCGGAATCGGGAATCCCGCACCGATACCAGTTCCTACTATTGCGATCGCGACCTCTACGCCAAAAGCTGCTCTAGTTGGCGTACCGTTAATAATTACAGCCAGCACCAGCGGGACAATTGCCAGAGTCCTGTTCCGAATAGACGGAATTAGCATAGGACCAGCCGATACGTCACCGCCCTATCAACTCGCCTACACGCCCTCCACGATAGGAGTAAAGCAGGTTGTCGCTTCAGCTGTGGGCGGATTTGGCGCAGCTGCCGTGTCTCAGGCTTATAATATCGAAATATTCAACACTCAAATTAGTAGCGGTGGATCTGGGGCGGGAACGTCTCTAGTTGCCAACGCAGGCGATCGCGTCTTGTTCAACGGCAATCTGTCAGCGGGTGGTTTCCCCGATGCTGTTGATTTGTTTGTAGGCAACGCGCAGGTAGGAGTACTGAACTTCCTCGACGATGCTTACAACGGGCGTAGATTCGTTTTCTTCAGAAGTAGTAACAGCACGTTTTACGCTGCTAATTTCGTGAGTGGACAAGTATTATTAAACGCACTTTAATGGCTACTTTATTGGCTAACGTTCCAAGAATTGGAACGTATCTTGGAGAAGAAGATTTTGCCTGCAATGGCAGCATTTTCGCTGTTGGTGCTACCCGAATTAAAAGCATAAACGCTTCTGGAGTACCCGTTTCGTGGCGCAATGGCTCGCCTTTCAACAATCTATCTCCAACTGGCAATAAAGATAAACTTACTCCCGGCACGGCGTTCGTCATACTTCCTACGAGCGCAATTGTCACGGACGACAAATTGTTTTCATTTAATACTGAAATTGAAACCAAAAACGTCAACTCTAATAGTTTCTTATTCTAATAATGGCTAAAGCAATCCGAACCGTTGATGTTTCTAATGATGGGGTGACCGCTCAAGTTCCGTTGATTGTGGATCGCAATGCAAATAACGAGGAAGCGATCGCTCGCTCTATTGTTGCCAATGGGGACTTGGTTGACGACACCAAACCCTTTCCCATCAAGGTTATTTCAGTACAGCGCACGCCCACTATAACTCGCGCAACTAATGTTGGCACTGTAGCAGCGGGAGCAACTTATGTTGCAATTTCCAATATTGGCAACAACAACGGTTTGGTATTGGGGCAAACTCTCGAACCTGGGCTAACCGTACCTTTTCCTACAAGAATAGGCGAAACGTTGAGCGCTATTGGTTATGACGGAACTGGAACAATACTCTACATCCAAAGGCAGTCATGAATGGTTACTAACGCTTTACTCCAGCGTGAAAATTGGCTGAGCTTTGATACTGTAGCGGCACTCCAAGCAGCAAGAATTCCTTTCAATATCAAAGGAGTTTATTTGTTTGGGTACTACTCCGCTAATGATGGTGGTGGCGG
>DATNPE010000039.1:0-11634 GCA_036703355.1 Allocoleopsis sp.
TCCTGCTGCTCCAGTGCAACTGCCACCTCAACCAGAGCCAATCAGTTTTCTAGATCCGATTGGTTGGGCAGTTTTACTAAAGGTAATTTTGGACTGCTTGTTTCAGAACAAGAAGTAACTGGCAATACGATCGCTCCTCCAAATATTCAAGGGGCGATCGCTACAATTTTACGGAGCCATCAGGTAAAGTGGCTCCTTTGAGATTTGCGCCTTCGAGATTGGCACAGCCACCTAAATTGAAGCGGAGGGTGGCTCCATCGGGATTGGCGTTGAAATTAAAATTCAGCAGCGTGCGATTGGGGTCAGCAGCAGTATCGCTCGATTCCATATTCAGGCTGACATCGGCGCTGTCTTCGTCGGCTCGGAGATTAAACTTGAGTGCCGTACATCCCAAATCCGCTCGTTCCAGATTGGCTTTTTCCAGATTTGCCCGCTTAAGATTGGCATTGCCCAAACTTGCGCCTTGGAGATTCGCACCTGCTAGGTTAGCGCCTGCCAAATTTACCCCAGTTAAGTCTAAACCCTGAAGATTGGTGCCACTCAGGTTGCAGCCTTGACATTGCTTCGTTGCTAGCAACTCTTTCACCTGCTGTTGTCGTATGGCTCTAGGCACATAAATCGTTGCTGTGACACCCAGCGCCATCAGCACCACCACGCTAGCCAGGGTCTTCAGTTTCATAAAAAGGTGAGAAGTCTAAACTTCTGGACTCAAGTTAGTGAGTACTACAAAAATCATGACTTCTTTTCCGAGAGTTTTCTCCCCTTCCCTCGAAGGGAAGGGGTTGGGGGTTAGGTCTTAATGCGATCGCGCCTATACAGACACTTGAGTACGGCTCACAGTCGCTAGGGATTCTACCAAGCTGCGAACCACGGCAATCATGGCAACTTCGCTGTTGAGTTGGTTGACGGCAGAACCGACACCCACACCAGCCGCACCAGCTGCGATCGCCAGCGGTGCAGTGACGCTAGATAGACCAGACGCACAGAGGACAGGGACGCTCACGGCGCGAGAGATTTCTGCTGCGGCTGCCAGGGTAGGAGCTGCTTTCTCGATGAGACCCAAGGTGCCAGGATGAGCGGGAGCGCTGCTGGTGCCACCTTCGGTTTGGATGATATCTGCACCAGCTTTGACCAATTCTTCAGCCAGTTGCACTTGCTGGTCGAGGGGCAGAATGTGGGGAACGGTGACAGACAAGGTAATGTGGGGGAGGAGGGCACGGGTCGCTTTAGTCAGAGCCAGCACTTCCTCTGCTTCAAAGCGACGACCTTGAGCGTAGAAGCTGTCAAAGTTACCAATTTCAATCAAGTCAGCACCCGCTTCAACTGCGGCCACAAATTGCTCAGGTTCTACCGCAGAGACACAAATTGGCAGGTTGATGGCTTGACGCACTTGGCGCACGAGTTCAGGATCAGCAGCGATATCAACGAACGTTGCGCCGCCCAGCTCAGCCGCTTTAGCCACTGCTAAAACGTTTTCTGCATCAAAATTATGCAAACCACTGATAATTTTGAGCGCACGGCCTTGCTCGAAAGCGCTTTGTAGCGTAGGAAGAATGGTCATGATCCGTCTCAAGTTAAAAAACGTATGGATCATTTTGGCATTCCTGGCATCTGGATACTAGTCCCCTGCGAAAGTTAAAGTACAAGCAGATTGAACACTTTCACCCTATTGCTAGGGAGATGCCTATGAATCGCTTCAATCGTTTGGTGCGGCAATATCACCGCAAGATTGCTTTAATTTTGGCTGTGCCCCTGCTCCTGACCGTAGTCACTGGGATGGCCTACACCATCTTGCTGGAATGGTTGCAGCAAGGTGCGATCGCCCAAACCGTGCTCAGGATTCATAATGGGGAAATTTTTGGTTTAGGTGGTATTTACCCGATCCTCAATGGTTTGGGATTGTTGGGGCTGCTGGCAACGGGCTTACCCATGACCAGTTTGTTTTCAAAACGGCGCACACAAAAAGAAGCCAGCGATCGCTAGCTTCCCTGGCATTTGATTAAATTTAGTGGAGGTGTTTAGAACCCTTCTTCCTCGTATTCCGGTGCTTTGGTTTTTTCAGGAAGGTTTAGTTTCTGAGGCTTGTAGGGCTTATCATCGGCCCAAGCATCTTCTGCCAACTCTTCTTCGTAGGTGCCTGCGAAGTCATCGTCGTAGTCTTCGTCATAGCTGGAAGTATAGCGATCGCGATCGGTGGCTTCGCTCCAGTTGTCTTCCTCGTCGTAATAAGCAGGCTCAACTTGGCGTTGTTGGCGCAGTTGCTTTGGTGCGGGTTGATTGCTCCAGTCGTCTTCACTCCAGGCTTCTTCTACCACGGGTTGAGGTGTTCGTAGGGGTTGCTGCACAGTTGGCATCCGCACGCCGCTACCGAGTTGGTTTTCCGCTGGAGTGGTGGGCAGAATGTAGTCTTCCTCTTCCTCTCGCTCCCAGGGAGCCCGACCGATGCCAATTCTCTCCAGCAGACCCACAGTGAGTTGTGTGACCCGCTCTTCTGCGCCTTCAAACACAATCAGGCGATCGGGGCCACTGCTGACAATTTCTTCGATGGGTAGCTCGTAGGTGCTGACAACTTGATCTGGAATCAGGGGCACACCTAAGGAGGCAATGATTAGCGAATAGACTTTGCCATCTTCCACGTTGAACCGGAAGCCCCGGACGCGACCCAACAGTTCACCCGTTTCTGTAATTACTTCACTGTTGATCAGGGTGCTGTAGCCGTCAATATTAATGTCTTCAATAACGGTGTCGTCGTTAACGAGCGCCACATCTCCAATCTGACGAATGCTGCTCAAGCTCATAAACTGAGGCATATTGCCCAGGACACCAGAAAGTAGGTTCTCGCGCAGACCTAGGGCCACGACTTCTCGCCGATCCACGTCTACCCACAACTGACTGACGACTCCCAAACGCTTACCTGTGTCGCGGGTAATCACTTGAGTGCCAAGGAGATCGGAGCGTTGCCAGATTTTGTCAGATGTCATTATGTCCGAGTCCTGATCGTGAATCCTAGCTACTAAGTATCAATACTACTAAATCATACCGAGGCACTTTGAGGTTGCAGTTTAATTCCCAGAACTTGAGTATGGGCACCACGGGCTTGAGTAACGCCAATTGTGCGCTCGGCAGACTCAATCATGGGGCGGCGAAGACTCACCACAATAAACTGCGCTTGTTGGGCCTGTTGTCTAATCATTCTAGCTAAT
Organism: Allocoleopsis sp.; assembly: GCA_036703355.1. Classification (GTDB taxonomy): domain Bacteria; phylum Cyanobacteriota; class Cyanobacteriia; order FACHB-46; family FACHB-46; genus Trichocoleus. The sequence goes on from DATNPE010000039.1 coordinate 3,204, forward strand.
CGCTCTACATTTGCCCCATCCAAGAACATGTCCACCTCGTCGAAAGCATAGAACGGTGAGGGACGGTAGCGTTGCAGAGCAAAGATAAAACTGAGTGCCGTCAAAGATTTTTCTCCCCCCGACATGGAGGCGAGGCGTTGCACGGGTTTGCCTTTAGGGTGGGCAACTAGATTTAAGCCACTATTAAAAGGATCGTGCGGGTCATCCAGTTGTAGGTGCCCATCGCCATCGGAAAGTTCGGCAAAAATCACTTGGAAGTTGGCGTTTACGGCATCAAAGGCTTCCTTGAAGGCGCGTTGCCGCAAAGTGGTGAAGTTCTCAATCCGTAGCAGTAGCTCGGTGCGTTCTTCTTCCAGAATCGTGAGTTTTTGTGTGAGTTCTTCCAGGCGGGTTTGAGTGCGATCGTACTCTTCTAGGGCCAGCATGTTGACAGGCTCCATCGCCTGAATCCGCTTTTGCAGCGATCGCAACTCTTGCTGTAATTGCTCTAAACCCAAGTTTTCGGGAATTTCAGGCAGTGGGTCAGGTAGTTCTGCTTGTTGTTCCGTGAGTTGTTGTTGGAGTTCTGCCAACTGTTGCCGCTGGGCCAGCAGGGTTTCTTGCAGTTTTTGCCGTTGCCACTCTAGCTGCTGTTGGGTGGTTTGCCGTTCGCGCAGTTGTCGTTCCAGGCGATCGCGGGCTTGCTTAGAAACTCCCAGCGTTTGCTCTAAGGTTGCCAGTTCCGCTTGGGTTTGAGCAATTTGCTGCTCCAGGGTGGCTTGCTGCTCAGTTAAAGCGGCTTGCTGATTGACTTGAGCCGTTTGCTGGGTGCGGAACTCTTGCAGGCGAGTTTGGCCTTGCTGCACCTTTTCTTGCAAGCGTTGTTGTTGATTTTCCAAGTCTTTCAGTCGTTGCTCGGCAGCCCGCAATGCCAACTCCCGCTCGTGCAGTTGGGCTTCTTGAGCGCGGATCGCCACTTGGATTTGTTGCCACTCGCTGTGAGTTTGGGATTGCTCTAGCTCAGCCAGAGTTTGCCGCCACTCGTGCAGTTGGGCTTCCTGAGTAGGAATATTGGTTTCTAGGATCTGTAGCCGTGTTTGAGCTGTAGCGAGTTCCTGAGAATTTTGCTGGAGTTGGGCTTCCAGTTGCGATCGCTGCTGCGTCAGGCTCTTGATTTCTTTTTGCAGCTGCTCAACTTGCAGTTGGTTTTCTCGGTGAGCTTGGCGCGCTTCAATCAGTTCTTGCGATCGCTGCTTTGCTGCAACCGAGGCTTTGGCACTTTCGTTGGTGCAACGGTTGAGGATGCGATCGATTTCTTGCAGCCGCTTCTTGAGTTCAACAATTTCTGCTGATTCGGTCGGGTCCGCCTTACCAAAATGGATGGCGTAACGGCTATCGCTGCTGCCTCCGCTCATCGCGCCGCTAGTCTCTAGCAATTCACCATCCAGCGTTACCATCCGGTGCTTGCCGATATAACGCCGTGCATCGTTGAGTGTCTCGAAAACCACCGTGTAGCCGAACACGTAGGCGAACACGTCGAGGTAGCGGGGGTCGCACTCGATTAGATTGACGGCATAGTCAATGAAACCTGAACCAACTCGCTCCCAAGGGGCATTGGAAATCCGGGGAGCTTGGATTTTGTTGAGGGGAAGGAAAGTGGCTCGTCCGGCGCGTTTTTGCCTCAGTAGCTCAATCCCAGCCGCAGCCACGGCATCATCTTCGACAACTAAATGACCTAGACGACCACCCGCCGCCGTTTCGAGAGCGAGTTGATATTGCGGCTCGACTCGACCCAGTTGCGCCACCAAACCGCAGACACCGGGCATTCCCGTTTGCAGAATCAGCCGTGTGGCATGGGTTCCCTGGGATTCCTGAGCCGCTTGCGCCTGGGCTTCTAGTTTGTCGAGGCGACGCTGCTTCTCTCGCTGTTCTTGCAAGAGGCGGGTTTCAGTATCTTTTTGAATTTGCAGACTTTGCTCGGCATTTCCCACGGCCTGAGCCAGTTCCTGCACCTGCTGCGCCAGTCGATCGCGAGTTTCGCTTTGTTGGGTGGCGATCGCCTCCTTCTCAGCAATCTCTTGAATCACCGATTGCAATAGCTGAGTCTGCTCTTGAATCTGCCGCTCTAGTTGGGTGGTGCGTTCTCGTAACCGTGCTTGCTCGGTGCGTTGGGGTTCCAGGCTTTGCAGCAGCGCGTCAATTTGTTGGTGCAGACTGGTTTGTTGCTGCACCCAAGCTTCGGAAGCCGAGGCGATCGCACTGGCTGCTTCGCGATTTTGATTTAAGACATGCTCAGCTTCATCTCGCACCTGTTGCAGGGGCGTTAAACCTTGCGTTCCTGTGGTTTGTTGCTGAGCCAGGTTCTCCAGAGTCTTAAGATGTTCCTGAATTTCCTGCTGGGTTCTGGTTAGATTCGCTGCCGTTTCCTGACTGGCCTTGGTCAAATCTTGCTGTTGGCGTTGCAGTTGCCGTAACTCGGCTTCGCGGGTGGCGAGGGTGGCTTGGAGGGCGAGCTGTTCTTCCTCCCCTAAGGCTTTCACCCGCCTGTTGAGTTCTTCCAGTTCTGTCGCGGCTTGCTGAACTTCTGTCGAAATCGTGGCTAGCTGCTCTGTAACTTCTGTGGTCTGGCGATCGCCAGCTGCAATTTGTTGGCGGAGTTGCTGCGCTTGCCGTTGGTGGGTCCGCCAAGCCAAAATGCCTTCCCACTGTTCTTTGGCTTGCAGCTCTTGGCGTAACTTTTGGTATTTCTCCGCTTTAACTCGGTCTTGGGCCAAGCGATCGCGCTGCACAATTAGCTCTTTTTCCACAATGTGGCAGCGGTCTTCTCTTTCTTTAACCGCATCCAGCTTGTCCTTGGCTTGAATAATCTTGCGATCGAAGGCTGCGACTCCAGCCAACTCATCAATAATGGCGCGACGCTCGCGGGGGTTCATCGAAATGATGCTGGTTACGTCCCCCTGGAGCACGACGTTGTAGCCTTCCGGGTAAATCCGCAGCCGATTTAGGTGCTCGTGGAGTTCCGTGAGGGTGCAAGGCTCCCCATTGATGTAGTAGTTGGAGGTGTAGGTGCCCTGCTGTGTCACCCGCAGCTTCCGCGTTACCGTCCAGTCACTCGACTCCGGGCTTTGCAGCTTAAACTTGTTCTCCGAGTTGGGATTCTCAGCGGCTAGGCTCGACAGCTCATCTTCCAGGTCAAAAGTGACGGTCACGCTAGCTTCAACCGTAGAGCGTCCCCGTGCCGTCTGCTGATTGTTCACCAGGTCAGGCAACCGCTCAGCCCGCATCCCTTTGGAACTAGACAGACCCAGGGCAAACAGCAACGCATCCAGAATATTAGATTTCCCTGATCCGTTCGGCCCCGAAACCACAGTAAAACCAGGGAGCAACGGAACCGGAGTCGTGCCACCAAAAGATTTGAAGTTGGAGAGTTCTACGCGCTTGACGTATACCACTAGCGAAGCTTCTAGTTAAGTACAAAATTACTAACTACTGTACCAAATGACAATAATGTCCAACAGAGTAGCACGAGCCTCTTCAGAAGCAGAAAAACTTCTGCATTTTCGCTACATACCGTTGCACAAGTCTTCAACTGATTTCAGGGGTAAGTAAAGCTTCATGGGTTCGTGTCGAAATGGTTGAAAACCGTATTTCAAATAGAAATTAATCGCTTCCTCATCTAAAGCTTCTGCAACCACAGCCAGAGATGCAACTTGTACCGCTGCATCCAACGATTTTTTGAGCGCATCTACTAACATGAATTCGCCATAGCGCTTTCCCTTTTGACTCTCATCCACCGCCAGTCGCCCTAGCAATGTAGTGGGCAATAACGGATAACGCGGTAATCGTTTGGCAAAAGTTTGCTCTAGGGCTGTGATGTCAACGGTGTATGAGGAGAGGGTGTAATAAGCTAAAACATCTGTATCAGGATCATCCACCAAGACAAATACAGTGGCGATGCGCCTTTTGAGATCTTGGGAGGCTTGCTTGCGAATATAGTTGTCCAAGCTATCCTTACCACAGCAAAACTTTGAACGGTTATGTCTGCAGCTGTCCAACAACTCAATTTTGAGAACCATTAATCTTGTATCACTTGCTTATATCGTGAAGCAGCTGCCTTTAGTGCTGTATTAGGCTTGGGAGGATTTAACAGTACATCTACAAAGGCTTCACTGTCCTCAAGGCTAAGTTTGAGTGTTTGATGCTGCTCAATGACTCGACAAGCAGCTGCCTGAACACTGGCAATCACAAAATCAGTCAGAGTCCGTCCTTCTAAATCAGCTGCCTTTTGCCAAAGCGCTTTAACTTCTGGCTTGACACGAGCTTCTAGTCGAGCCACCGATTTTGGGTCAGGATTGTCCATAACAATACAGCAGCAAAGTTGATAATTTTATCGTATACGGCATTTTGCCGTAAGCCAATAAGCCAAAAAGCGATCGCTCCCTAATCCCTCTAACTCAAACCCTTAGTTCTCTGCTAAGAGAATGATTGTGTCCTGAGGCGCAAAATTGATGGGTTGATCCTTCTTGGGATTAATGACCACGCCGTAAGCTCTAGCCACATTGTTGGCATCAGCTTTGCAACGGTAGCCGATCGCAGATTCCCCTCGTTGCTTGGCTGCTTCAACCACAGTATAGAAATTCACAGGCTGATCGATCACCACATAGTCATTCACTGGCTTGAGATAAATCTCTGAACCTTCTGGATTGAATAGATCTGCAAAAACAGCATTCAGGCTTTTTTGTTCTGCAACTTGCGCTAGCATCCGACTGATGATCTGCTCACTAATGACAAAATCATCGGGGCGGGCTACTTGGGCTAAGGCTTGGTTGCGTACATCCAGGATTTCCGTCACGATTTGATAATCGTGGTTGTGACGGTTGGCAATGTCACGTAGATGTAGCAATCTGACTAGCGTTTCGGCATCCGATTCTTCCGGATCTAAGTCAGGATTGCAAAGCACCACGACATGGTCATACTGAGTCAAGTTCAAGCTTTCCAGCACTTGGCGATCGCTAGGGTCTCCGGAGCGATAGTGCATGGTTTGTCGTTGTAATCCGAGCGTTTCCCCAGATAGGTCAACCTCTGCCTCTGGAAATCCGGGTACTACGGTCACGGTAGAACCCACAGCAACGTATTGATCAAGCTGCTGAATAATATCAGTGACGCGATCGTTCCAACCCAAAATTAAGGTATGTTCAGCGGCGGCTGGAGGACGCTGACTCAACCGAATCGCCGACAGATTGATCGGTGGCTCTGAGTGAGTAGAGAGCCGCATGGTGTCGTCATCTTCACTAATTAAGATGAGTTGTTCACCTGGCTTTAAAGGAGTTTCGATCGGGGGGTTGAGCTGAATCTTGCCATCCGCGTATTTAATGCCAATCACCGTGGAATCGTTGTAAGCCAGCAGCGCTTTACCATAGGGCTGGCCTTGCAGCGTTGGCTCTGTTTTGAAATAAATTTCGTTGCCGCTGAAATCTAGCAAATCCATATAAACAATAGACAAACCAGATTGGCGACAGGTTTGCACCACAATTCGCGAGATCAGATCGTTCGTTAGTAATACCTCTACTTCGCTCTGCCCTACGAGATTAATCACATCTAGACTCTTAGGATTCTGGACTTGAGCCACGATGTGATAGGGCTGAGGCAGCGATCGCGGAATGTTGGTAATCGCCAGTAAGGTTTTGACGAGTTGCGTATCTGCTCGTTCGCCAGTGGGGTTGAGAATAATGATGGAGCGGGCAGTCTGAATGCTCACCATGCCCAAATCCGCCATGCTGCTAGAACTTCCGGTGCGACAGACCAAGCGAATCCGTGGTAGTTTGCCCAGCACATCGTACAGGGCTGTGTCCATCTCCATCTTGTCTGCTTCGCTGAGAATGACGATGCAGGTGTCAGGCCGATTAGCATTGGCTAAAGCTAGTTCTGAGATCAGCGTAAAGACTTGCAGCGACCAACCCAAAATCACAATATGGTCGCTTTCGATTACCCGCGATCGCCCTTTGCGGAGGTCTTCTAGCTTGGTATCGATGCCACTGCTGAGCAGACCAATCAGGGTGCTGACGACAAAAATGCCGCCAAAGGTGACAAATAGCATGGTGAGGCGAAAGACCCAGCCTGTGTCACCGCCAACGGTGCCTGAGTCTAAAGTCCGCATCAAAACTCCCCAGACCGCTTCCGGGAGACTGAGGCGATCGCCGCCTTCGGGAGCAATCCCAGTCAAGCTCACCAGGAAGGCCATCAACAGGATAAATGCCAGAGAAACCAACGCCAGTCCACTAATGAGGGATACGGTGCCTCTGGACATGAAGTTGTCAAATCTGTAGCGCAAGCGGTCTGTGATGGCAGTCTTGCCCATTGTCGTGAAAATTCCTTAACAGCAGTGGGGGTTTACGTGTTCGGCCTAAAAAAACTGGACACTCGCTAGTTTTATAGGTGCCCTAGAAAGCCAAACGGTGTAAAAAGTATTCCCCGTATAGTTTACATTTCCACGTAGTTGAGGCAATTCTTGAGAGTTTGTAATGCTCCTTTGCACTGGAAGTGGTTGAGAGCGATCGCAATGCTCACTTGGTAGAGGTTACCCTGAGCACTTTGTGGCTACTGACCTAAGCTACCTAGCCATAACGTTCTATTGACTTAATCTCCTAACATGACTAGCTTGCTTGAAAGATGCTCCGCATCGTAACTAAGCTCTTTGCAACGCTCGATCGCAATGGTAATTAAATCTTTAACGGCCACTTCCTTGACTTTGATGGAATCAAAAACCAAGAGTTCACGAGTATTGCCTTTGGTTATGATCCAAACCTGGCGGGATTTACCTTGAATCTGAAGTGTTTTCGATCCCCGTCCGCCGTCGGCTTTTTTTGTCTCAATTGTGAGCTGAGATTTATTACTGAGCTTATGAATGTAATTTTCGATTTGCTCCTTCTTATACTCTTCGAATGAATTTCTCAGAGTGCAATCATACATAACAGCTAAATTTTCCAGGATAAAGAATCCATCGGCTTTCCCAGCCTGAGCATCCCTACTGTATTGATAGACGGAATGGATTCCAAGCAGTCGTAAAAGTGAGAAGACAGCATCCTCAAATTCACCACTGTCATTGATCTTTTCTATCGACTTGAGGGAGCTACCCAATTTTTCTAAGAAGACTTTGTACGAAGAGGGATGGATAGGTCCTGGAGGTTTTGAAATATCGGGGGCAGGAGTCGGAAGCGGATTTCTTTTTACTGGCAATGGGACAAACTTACGTATATTACGAGCGATCCACTCTATCTCTCCATGTTTGTCTTGCTTCTGATCTAAAACAAACTCTAGTTCCATTCCGTTTTTCAGTGACTCGAAATCCAACTCTTCCAAGTCACCCTCGAAAAAGACGACATTCTTGTCATAGTCAGGAATTGGGAATTTAGGTGTAATGTAGCCTATCCCTTTTTTTCCTTCACTCTTATGAAAAGATTTAATAGTTCCTTTCTGCTGCATAACCTTGCTACTGTTAAGCCTACTAAATTCCCTGGAGTTCTAACTGGATTAATGCTCTAGTGTGTAGCTCCCAGTGTTCCCGAGGATTTATACGCTCTAAACAGGTACGCCGCTTATCAAGCACCAGAATAACGACTTGCCAACGATCTATAACTGACTAAATAGTTAGAGAGCGATCGCCCTTTCCTAATCAAAAAGAGCGATCGCCTAGTTCGTTTTAGAGGTTATGTGATTTGCGATCGCGCCTCAAAGATAGGGCTGCTGTTGCTATGCCAAACGCTAGTAAACCAACTGTGGTAGTAGGTTCAGGGGTTCTGATAGGGGCGTAGCTTTTACTAGCGATCGCCGAGTGGAGGTTCTAACGGCTTCACCATCCACAGCGCTTGGGTTTGGAATCCTAGCTTATGGTACAGATTCAAGGCAGGTTGATTGGCTTGAAAGACTTGCAATCCTAGTTGGCGATCGCCCCTCGCCCGCGACCAAGCTATTGCATGTTGCACCAAAGCAGAGGCAATACCGCGCCGCCGATGTTCTGGCATCACATACAACAGAAAGATACAGGCATGGCGATCGCCCGTAACTTGATCAACTGAGTTACCGAGCCACAGGCAAGCTACGGGAGAGACAGCCCCACGAGACAACATCGCTGTCACCGCAGCGACAGGATTTACCGCTTCTGGTTCTACCCACCACACCGGGCTTTCATTCGTGAGATAGCGCTCGACGGTCTGGGCTAAGTGAGAAAAATCTTGCGCTGGATACAGTTCTTGGTAAGTTCGCTGCATAAACTTCACCAGCAAGGCTCGGTCTAGGCTAGAGCCAGAACGTAGCCAATAGCCTGGCAACAGCAGCTTTGGCGATGACACCACTCTCTAAACGACTCGCAGAAACTCGTGCTTAAAGTTGCTCTGAAAGCGCTGGGTCATCTGGCAGCCCTTTAATCAGTGCTGAAAGCGTAGGTGGCAAATCA
>DATNPE010000040.1:0-3171 GCA_036703355.1 Allocoleopsis sp.
TGCTTACCATCAGAGGGGTATTTGGTGAGTACAGAAATCTTGTTCATTGGAAAGCCAGTATTCTTAAGCTCGTCGAGCGCCTGTATTGCCCTTTGACGATCGCGAAATGTACCAATGCCGTATTTGCGTCGATTAGAAGTCATTTTGCCCCAGTTCACCTCCTGCTCTTGCTATCTCTACTGTTGACAATAAATGTGATAAGAAGGTGACGAGCAAGGGTGTTATTGGAGTGGCAGTTCGATTTGAAACGTGGAGCCTTGTCCGACAACGCTGGTAACGCTAATCTGACCGCCATGAGCTTCAACAAGCTGTTTTGCGATCGCCAACCCCAAACCAAAACCTCCCGTTTGCCGCGTTCGCTTTGTATCCACCCGATAGAACCGCTCGAAAATATGAGGCAAATCAGCTTGAGGACTCCCAACACCACTGTCTGATACTTGAATCATTGCCTGCCGGGATTGGGTAAATAGACACAACTGTACTGAACCGCCTGGTGGTGTATATTTACAGGCATTGCTGAGCAAATTCCCCACTGCCTGACGCAAAAGGTCTGGTTCTGCTTCCAACTCCACTGATTGCTCAGGTAAATCGCTCTTCAAGCTCAATTGTTTTTCAGCAGCTTGGAGGGTGTAAAAGTCTGCTAGGTCATGAAGCAAGCTGGTTAAGTCAACCTCTTTTAAGGATTCAGGGGCTAGTCGTCCTGAATGACGAGCAAGAAGCAGCAGATTGCTAACCAAGGTACTCATAGACTTAGCTGCCTCTACGATTTGCTCCAAGTGATTGCGTTGCTGCTCTGGGTCGAGAGGAACCAGCAACCCAACCTGAGCATTACTGAGAACTGCCGCTAAGGGAGTACGCAACTCATGGGACGCATTAGACGTGAAGCGCTGGAGTTGATTGTAGCTGTCGCGAATTGGCTGCATTGCCAATCCTCCTAGCACCCAACCTGTAAGCCCAATCATTCCTAAAGCTACAGGCACCAAGAGCGTCAAGGATAGCAGGAACTCTCTTAGAGATTCTTGGACGGGAGTCATCGGCATCGCTACTTGAAGATAACCAATGACTGACCCCGCTTGCTCGACAGGTAGCGTGACTTGACGCAGCCAAACTTCTGAAGGCATTGTCCTCATTGGCTCGTTGGTGGTCTTGATGGTTTGAAATTCATCTGCCACCGTTAACCGCTCTGGGGGAGTAGTACCAAAAAATTGCACTAATTTCCTTTCGGGATTGTACCAACGCGCATACACTATCTCAGTAGTCGGTAACGGTGGATTACTCCCCAAAAATGGCACATTTTCCAGATTCACCTGCCACTGACCCTGGCGAACTTCCGACTCTACGCCTGCTGCCATCACGCGAGTTTTGCTGTAGAGCAATCGATCCAGTTCTTCTAGCTCGTCGGCAGCTTTCTGGTAATAGATTACGCCTGCAAAGACAACCAGGATACTTCCCATCGAGAGGGTAAACCAACGAGCAAGATTGCGACGGCTCTGATTGAACATGGCTTTTGGCGTTTAGCGTTAAGCTCTTCTCACTACTCAAATGATGTGGAATGAGAGCGTTAGTACTGAATAGTGAGGTTTTTCTACTAACCACTAACAACTAACACAAACCAGCTACTCAGGCGGATTGATGGAATATCCCCTGCCGTAGACGGTTTCAATCCAATCCGCCGCACCTACTACCTGTAAGCGCTGCCGCAGGCGACGTACTAGGGCAGTTATCGCGTTACTTTCGGGTTCTGTCCCCCACTCCCATAAAGCTTGTTCGATCTGGTCGCGAGTTAAGATTTGGCGGGGGTGACGCATGAGGTACTCTAGCAACTGAAATTCCTGGTTTGATAGTTGAACGGTTGCCTGTCCTCGTTCAACCATAAGTCGGGTCAGGTCCAGTTGTAGATCGGCGACGCGCAGAGTGTCTCCTTGCCATACGGGAGAACGCCGTCCCAGCGCTCGTACCCGCGCCAGAAGTTCCACCATGTCTGCGGGTTTAACCAAATAGTCATCCGCTCCAGCATCCAAGCCTGTCACCCTATCCGGGATGGCGTCTTTGGCAGTCAAAATTAGCACAGGTGCGCTTTTGCCGGATTGTCGATACTGGCGACAGAGGCTTAATCCGCTAATTTCAGGCAACATCCAGTCCAGAATCAACAAGTCATATTCTTTCTGAGACAGGAGCCATTGAGCGGTTTCTCCATCTTCAACACCATCGACAACATATCCAGCTTGCGACAAAACCATGTGGATGGGTTTCAATTGTGCTGGGTCGTCTTCCACCAGTAATATCCGCATAAATGGCGTTTATGAATCGTCTGTGGGAGAATCGCTTTCCCTCTTAAAATAGAGAGTTGGACTTAGGAGAACGTCTTTCTCCAGTAGGATTTTAGAGTTGCGATAGCGCTAGCGCGCCCGCCTGCCGAAGGATGCCCGAAGGGCTGTAGGGCGATCGCCCTTGGCGCTACCCGCTTGGGTAATCGCTCAGTACTATACCTGTAGTCGCGATAGCACTAGCGCGCCCGTCTGCCGAAGGATGCCCGTACAGCCCTACGGGCATGAAAACCGCAAAGCGTCTCGAAGAGAAGGGCTGTAGGGCGATCGCATTTACACAATTAACGCAGCTCTGTTTCTCGTGCAGGAAAATGGCTGCACTTGGCATATCCTAAACTTAACACTCGCGCCTTGCCGTCTTGAGGCTCATCGCTTTATGCACTTACCTCGCTGGTTGCAAACCTTGCGTCCTCTGTGGCTAGAATTCTGGCTACCCTTACCCCTATTGGGAATTATCTTCTGGCTTGGAGGTAACGTTGTAACCAGCCAGGTATTAAGCCGACCCTACAGCACGGTAAGTAAGCTGCAAGCGGATGCACAACAAGAGGTGCAACTGTCAGTCACTGTGCTAGTCATCAAAGCCGAAATAGAAAAGAATGAGGGACTTACTCAAGTTGAAGTTAAAACGGCAGATCCAGAACTCAAAACGTTGGAATTTGAGTTTCCAGTTACAGAAGTCAGCCAAGTAGAAGCGAGGATTGCTCAAAAACTAGGATTGTCTCGTGAAGATACCAAAAAGCTAGTGCGATATCAGGTGAAAGACTGAAAGTTTGATTACAGATAAGTCTGCTAAGTAAGCATGACACAAATAAAGACCCGCTCAGAGCCAACGAGCGGGTTTTAA
>DATNPE010000041.1:0-7615 GCA_036703355.1 Allocoleopsis sp.
AATACCGAGCTGGTGCGGGTCCAAGGCATCGGCCTAGGTAATCTGCGAGAACCTGTAGATGTCCTAAACGCGGGTAATTCTGGGACGACTTTGCGATTGATGTTAGGTATTTTGGCGTCGCATCCCGATCGCTTTTTTACCGTCACCGGAGACAGCTCTCTGCGATCGCGCCCCATGTCTCGCGTGGTCAAGCCGCTACAACAGATGGGTGCCCAAATTTGGGGTCGCCAAGGGGGGGCTTTAGCGCCATTGGCAGTGCAAGGACAAGCCCTCAAACCAACTCACTACCACTCGCCCATTGCCTCGGCTCAAGTCAAGTCCTGCATTCTACTGGCGGGTTTGATGACCGAGGGCCAAACCACCGTCACTGAACCTGCCCTCTCCCGTGACCACAGTGAACGCATGTTGCGGGCTTTCGGTGCGGAGCTGAGTGTTGATCCAGAAACCAAGAGTGTCACTGTCACAGGGCCAGCGCGTTTACGAGGTCAAACTGTGATTGTCCCTGGTGATATTAGCTCTGCCGCTTTTTGGTTAGTGGCAGCCGCGATCGTGCCTGGTTCCGAGCTGTGGGTAGAAAATGTCGGAGTCAACCCCACCCGTACCGGAATTCTAGAAGCGCTAGAGATGATGGGAGCAGATATTACTCTCGAAAATCAACGGATTGTGGCAGGAGAACCCGTTGCGGATCTGCATGTACGGCATAGCGCGCTGAAAGCTTGTGAAATTAAGGGAGACATTATTCCTCGCTTAATTGATGAGATTCCGATTTTGGCTGTCGCCGCCGCCTTTGCTCAAGGCACGACCATCATTCGAGATGCCGAAGAGTTGCGGGTCAAAGAGAGCGATCGCATTGCGGTCATGGCAGCCCAACTGAACCAAATGGGAGCGCAAGTCACAGAGTTACCTGATGGCTTAGAAATCACAGGGGGGGGGCCGCTTAAAGGTGCTGAGGTAGATAGCCACACCGATCATCGGATTGCCATGAGCTTGGCGATCGCTGCTCTCAATGCCACAGGCACCACTACTATCCATCGCGCCGAAGCAGCGGCTATTTCCTATCCCAACTTCACCAGCACGTTACAACAGGTCTGCCATCCCCTCTAAATCTTGAATCTGCCTGCAATTTTTGGGCAGACTAAATGGGGGGAGCCACCGAGCGATTGAGCTTGCAAGTTTGGCGATCGCCCCTCAAGGCTTGTCTTCTCCCTTTCCTCGCCAAAATGTCTCTTCAGAGTACCGACAGAGAGAAGGGAGGGGACAGTTGGGCGTTCACCCATTTGGGTGAAATTGGCCTCAATTCCAGTTACTTTTGATTGTAAATAATTAATCTTTCCTAAAAATTAAAACCACAATCTCTTAGCTTCAACATTAACCGCTTGCAGGGCCAGTCAAGCAACTGGTTCTGCTGCTTAACGGGGTGAATCATATTTCAAATTCAAGTATCTTTTAATTTATTCCACAAATTTTTAGCGACTGCGAGCTAATCAGCCAGAGTATTGAAATCATAGATTTTTCTCTTTGATCGATCAAAGAAGAGCTGATAGGTCATCTCGTGGGAAAGGCTAATCCAAGTTTTTAACTATACTACGTAAGTAGCCATTAATTAACGAGTGCTGCGACTTCTGTATTGTCTAGGATGTAACTTCCATCAGTCACTGACAGTATGTAAAAGGATGATGGCTTCCTGAAACAAATTTAATATTTTTATAGTGAAAAATCAGCTAAATCCAAAACTTCACAAACTTAAATGAGTCATCAGAGTTCCTACTGATCCTGACAGCATTCTAGAGATATCATGACAAAAATTCTGATAATTGAAGATGATCAACCAGTTCGAGAAAATATCTTAGAGCTGTTAGAAGTCGAAGAGTTTGACGTAATTGGAGCCGAAAATGGCTTAGTGGGAGTGCAGCTTGCTCGTAAGCACTTACCAGACCTCATTCTGTGCGATGTCATGATGCCAGAGTTAGATGGACATGGCGTGCTGACAACGCTACGAGCAGATCCCACCACTGCTGCAATTCCTTTCATCTTTTTGACGGCCAAAGCTGACAAAGTTGATTTGCGCCAAGGCATGAACTTAGGAGCAGACGATTATTTAACCAAACCCTGTAGTGCTGACGAACTGCTTGAAGCGATCGCCGCGCGTATTCAAAAACAAGCTGCGATGACACAGCAGTACACAACCGCACTGAATCAAGCTCAAGAGCAGCTGAACCAGTTGATGCGGCATGACAGCTTGACAGGTTTACCTAATCGTTTAGCGTTGCGAGAGCAATTTACCGAAATCCTCGCGCAAGCCCACCAAGCTCAGCAACAAGTCTCGCTGCTGCTGGTGCATCTCAATCGGTTTGGCCGCATCAACGAAACGCTCGGCTATCAAGTAGGAGACCTACTGATTCAAGCAGTTGTAGAACGACTGACTGCCTGTGTGCCACTGACAAACACAATGATTCACTTGAATCTGGAGCAATTTGTGATCATTCTGTCCAGCGCTGAGCCTAGGCAGGAGGCAGGAGAATTGGCCCAAAATGTCCTCAACTGTCTATCGCTGCCATTTGTGCTGGAAGAGCAAGAAATCTTTGTTGCTACGAGCATTGGGATTGCTCTCCATGCCAAGGACGCTGACACCATTGATACCTTGATTAAGCGAGCAGACGCAGCGATGCAAACCGCTCAAAAACAAGGAGGCAACCAGTATGAATTTTATGCCTCAACAATGCAGGTTAATACTCTCAATCAACTGCTGCTAGAAACCAATTTACGTCACGCTTTGGAGCGCTCAGAGTTTCAGGTTTACTATCAACCCAAAGTGAGTTTAGTCACTGGGCAAATTGTCGGAGTGGAAGCGTTAATCCGCTGGTTTTCTCCGAGCCAAGGCTTTGTCTCACCTGGGGAATTTATTCCTTTGGCCGAAGAAACAGGATTGATCGTTCCTTTAGATGAATGGGTAATCACGACGGTGTGTGATCAAGCAAAACAGTGGCAACTCGCCGAGTTTCCTGCAATTCAGGTGGCCGTCAATTTGTCGGGGTTGCAATTTCATCAAGCAAACTTGACCGAGCGAGTCACTCAGATTCTGCAACAAACCCAACTGGACCCCCGGTATTTAGAGCTGGAACTGACCGAAGGCGTCATTATGCAAAACACAGAGGCTACGATTCGCAAGTTGGACCAGCTCAAAGATTTGGGAATTCAAATTGCCATTGATGACTTTGGTACAGGATATTCTTCCTTGAGCTATTTGAAGCAATTCTCCTTTGATACCCTAAAAATCGATCGCTGCTTTGTCCAAAACATTAGCTGTGATTCTAAAAATGCAGCCATTACTACGGCCATGATTCAAATGGCTCATGATTTAGATTTGAAAGTGATTGCCGAGGGTGTGGAAACGACTTCAGAGTTAGCGTTCCTCCAGCAACAAGCCTGTGATGAAATGCAAGGATATTTCTTCAGTCGCCCGATTCCTGCCCATGAATTTGAGCAACTTTTGGTGACAGGAAAATGTTTGGTCGCTTTGGGGGCAGATGAGGCAGACCTTTAGCGGGTCGCGTGATTGCGATGGGTGAGATTTAGTTGTAACCAATTGTGTCTGGTTGTGGTCCCGGTATGGGATGCCTGAGAGATTACCGAGGAAGTGGGAATACTGGGGAAAGCTTCGGTGAATCCCAGGTTGGTAGCTTTCAGGGCATGTGGCAAAGGCTCAAAAATCTCTTCCTTAGTTTCCAAACTTATGGTGACCTCAGCCCTGATTTCAACACTCGGCGACAGGTGAACCGTTGGTTGCGCGATCGCTCGGCGCTAAGTGCAAATGAATGGTACAAGCATTTCTGGCAACCTCGTCGAATTTCACCTGCAATTGCCAGCTTTGTTTATATTTACTTAGAAAAATATTCTGGATTAAAAACAGCCAGAATTTTACCTGGCGATCGCTTAGAAGAAGATTTACACCTCACCTTAGTGTGCTGGTTCGACTGGCATTTCACACTTTGCGAAGATTTTGAGCAACAGCTAGGAGTCAGTATTGACGACTACCTAGAACTGCAAAATCTTTCTACTATCGAGGAATTTATGATGTTCTTGAATCGTCAAATGTTGTCTGTTAATCACTCCTAGGTCAGGCGACAGTTTGGGGTCATTTCTGCGAAGTTAAAGCTATGTCACTTGCTGCAATTATCCTCGCTGGAGGTCAAAGCTCGCGGATGGGTCAGGATAAAGCCCTGATTCCGGTGAATGGTGTGCCTCTGCTCCGTCAGGTCTACGATGTTGCAGCTGAGTGTACGAGCGAGATCTATGTCGTAACACCTTGGCCGCAGCGCTATCGAGCTTTGCTACCTCCTACCTGCCGTTTAGTACAAGAGCGACCCTTACATCCAGACATTCAACCTCAAGGGCCTTTAGTAGGATTCGCTCAAGGTTTGGTGCCAGTGCAGGCAGATTGGGTGCTGTTGCTCGCCTGCGATCTGCCGCGCCTCAAACCGGAAGTCTTGCAGGGCTGGGCACAACAACTAGATACTGTTCCTGAATCGGCGATCGCCTTTGTGCCTCATCATGCTCAAGGTTGGGACCCCTTATGCGGTTTTTATCGTCGGAGTTGTCTCCCGATTCTGAATGCCTTTATTAGCCGAGGTGGGCGATCGTTCCAACGGTGGCTAGATCACAACGAAGTGCAAGCGATTCCAGACCCCGATAAACACATGCTATTTAATTGCAATACTCCCAACGATTTAGCCACTTTGAGTTAAATATATCGAGAGAAAGAAGAGAATTTTTAACTCAAATTGCTAATTTAATCACAACCAAATGAGTGTGTCTCACTCTAAAAGGCTGGGGTGCACTCAATAGATATAACTATGAAGTACGGAGCTTAAAAATATGAGTATTGAGGATAAAGCTCAAGCGGTTGCTAAAAACATTGAAGGTAAAGTGCAAGAAGCTGTGGGCCACATTACAGGCGATCCAAAAGATCAAGTTGAAGGTCAAGCCAAGCAAAATCAAGCGGCTGCGATGCACACGGTAGAAGATATGAAAGATCATGCTAAACGGCTGATCGATAACGCTTAATCTTAACTAGCTCCCCTTCCCTGCCAGGGAAGGGGCTGGGGGTTAGGTTTCCAGCCGAGCTGCACTCACCTGCCATTCTTGCAACGCGATCGCGACTCCCTGCTTTAATTCGGATGGAGTTTCTGGGTCTGCCAACAAGGTTTGTAGTCGTTGATAAGCGATTTCAGGTGCTAGTTGCTTCAGGGCTGCGATCGCATGTAGCTGTACCCCAATATCTGGTGTTGCTAACAGTTGAATCAGCGGTTCTAGAGCTGAAATTTCTCTCAATTGCCCTAGAGCTAGAGCGATCGCCTGTTTGATACTAGGGGACTGGGCTAATTCTGTGGAATTGTTTAGAGCTGCCAATAAAATTTGAGCGGCTTGTGGTTTCAGCTCAGACTGTTCTACTCGTCCCAGAGCGGTCAACACCGCTTGATGAACCTGCTCCGATGCCAGTTGCAAGGCTTGACTCAAGTAGTCCAGAGCTGCTGAGTGCTGTATCCAGCCCAAGGCTTGAACTGCCTCTAGTTGCAAAGCCACCGGAGTTGCCTGAGATTGCAAAACTTGCCACAAAGCTGCTGCCGCCTCAGGCGTACCCAAGCGACCCAAGGAAGTGGCAGCTTGTTGACAGACGGTTAAATTAAAATCCCAGAGGCGATCGCACAACAGCGCAACCAAATCTAGCTCAGGCGCAACCTCGGTTCGCAAAGCCAAACCTGCCACCGCTTCTCGCCGTACTGTCGCTGCCATATCACTCAGGGCATTCACCAAAATTGGCGTAATCTGTGGGTCGTGAAAGCTGCTTAACGCTTCAATTGCAGCCGATCGCACTGCTACTTGCGAGTCATTGACCACACTGCATAACGCAGGAATGGTTTCGCGACTGCGAATTTGCGCTAAGGCTTGCACCGCTAGCACTCTACTGGACTCGTCCGCGAGAAGATCGGTTAAAGGCGCGATCGCATCGGGGCCAAAACTGGCCAGTGTGGTTGCCGCAATTTCGCTCAACTCTTCTGCTTCTGTCTCCTCAGCTTCTTGCAGCAGTTGTACCAGAGCTTTGATCACCACAGGCTGGTTAAACTGGCCCAGAATGCGGACCGCAAACCAGCGTAGCTCGACATCAGCTTCCTCATCTGGGACAATTTCGAGCAAAGGACTGATCACCCAATCTGCGCTCAGCCCTACTTGGGTTGCCGCCGTTGCTAACGTGGGGAACAGTTTGGCAATATCCCAACGCGCCTGAAAGTCTCCTGTGGAGAGAGCCGCGATCGCCCTATCCAGAATTTGTTGCAGTCCTGCGATCGTGGCCTCATCCACCTCAGCAGGAGGGGTTATTTTGATCGCTGCGACAAATTGTTGTAATGATTGATTGACCAACGGCCAATCGGCCTGTAGCGCTGCAACCTGTGCTGCTTCCAAATCCTTTAACATCAGCCAATTATAGAGCGCTTAAGCTTTCACCAAAACCGCATCTCCTTCTAGTTTCGCCTCATAGGTTTTGAGAGGCGCAGTCGCAGGGCCTTGCAACACTTTGCCGTCCGTTGCAAATTTAGAATCGTGGCAAGGGCAAAAGAAAACTTTCTGATCGGCTTGCCACTCCACGAGGCATCCCTTGTGAGTACAGGCAGGATTCACGGCGGCTAACGTGTCAGGCTGATCTGGATTCCGCACCACCAACAACGGACCCACAACCGCTTTCTGATCAGCCAACTGACCTTTTTGGTCTAGAGCAGCCACGGTTCCCACGGTCTGGAAGCCATCTGTACGAGCAGCGTTGCTGGCACTACTGGGGGAATTTGTCGCAGTTTCGTTAGGAGTTGTAGCTGTTCTGTCAGAGCAAGCGGCGATCGCAACTGGCAAAGAACTGGCAATGCCACCCACACCCACCCAAGTTAAGAAAGTACGACGATCCATAACGATTTTATCCAAATTCCGCCGTTCAATTGTCGCATAACGTTCTGATGCAAACTTTGCATGACCTAGTTACAAATACTTATTTTGATCCTGCTGATTGAAAGTCATGACTCAATTCAATTTAGCCTCTCAAGCTAGCTTTGTATCCATTTTTGGTATAACAAATAACTTTTAGGCAGCATGGAATTCATGCATAAAACGCATTGAATTCAATATTTTGTGATTAAAGCTACAAAACACTTTGCTATGCAAAAGTTACATACAACATAGATTTTGTTGCTAGAAATCCAGTTTCTAAGACCCAATTTGAAATTGCATTTCTTGGCGCAAAGAAGTTTTAAAGGACTTAAGCATGGCAAAAGAGACGATCGCAACTATCATTACCGCTGCCCGGACTAAGGTAGAACTGGTTGAGAACAGTTTGAGTAAATTTTTAGTTCTCTCTGTACTTGCAGGCATCTATGTTGGTTTCGGCGTGATGCTGGTGTTTTCCATTGGCGCACCTTTCCACGCGGCTGGATCACCTGCAGTAAAAGCATTGATGGGAGCCTCTTTTGCAGTTGCTTTGTCGCTGGTGATTTTTGCGGGTTCTGAACTATTTACTGGCAATCACATGTTTATGACTGTTGCCAGTCTGGCCAAACAAGTGAGCTGGAAA
>DATNPE010000042.1:0-5730 GCA_036703355.1 Allocoleopsis sp.
TTTTTTGGTAAATCTCTGGCAGCGCGTCTGTCATCTGATTGTCCTCAATGCCATACCCCAAACTTGTCCAAGTACCCGAAAGCAATTCTAGAACTTGTCTCAGTTCCCCTGCTCGCAATAAAGTGGGGATATCAACGCCCCACGCTTGAGCATCGTAGAGCCAAGCATAGACAACTTCGTCTTGATATTCTGGTGCAAAACTGTAGCTTTCCCAAAATAGGAATCGTGTCGGGTTGGGGTGGTACAGCCGTGCTTTTTCAGTCCAGGTGGTCGTCAGAAATTGATAGCGACCTGCCGCTGTTGTGCAATTCCCTTGGTTGGGTCCGTTGACAATTCGAATGCATAAGTCTGGGTGCTCACTGAAATCGGTAATGTGCTGTCCGCCGTAAAGAATTGAATATGGGGAAGCATCATTCGACTCGCTGGCCGAGATCGTTCGCATCAAGGCCCGCACGTAGGGATCTCCTCCCTGCATGGCTAGAGGCGGCAGATGATTAATGACCTGGGGTTGCTCTGGCAGCGGCGATCGCGTGGGCCAATGGGAGAGCGCAAATAAGAGGCCAAGCAGAGCCAGACAGCTACCGATAAACCTCTGTAGAGCTTTGGCTCTACGGTTGGAGCGTCTTCTGTGCCGAGTGGGCGCTGAAGCTTGACGACGAGTGCGACGCGGCGATCGCCGTAAGGTATTGCTTTCGTTCAATTAGGCCACACTGGTAAACAGTTCCTCGACAGGTTTTGCTGGTGCAGCGGCCTCAGCAATCACCTCGATAATCTGGTTGCGAGCGGTGGGTTGAAACAGCGCTTCCACGCAAACCTGAGCCACTTGACGGCGGGGAATACTGCCTTCAAACAAAGTGTCGGCAGGCTTCATCACCACCGCACTAGTGCTTTCTGCTTCCGTCAAGCCTCCCGGTCGCACAATGGTATAGGTGAGGCCGCTTTGTTGCAGATATTGCTCTGCCTTTTGCTTCCAAACCAAGATCAGACCGAACAGGTTTAAAGGATGGAAGAGTTTCGAGACACAAAGGGAAGAAACAAAGACAAAATGCTCAATTCCGTGTGCTTTAGCCGCATCGACTAAATGGCGCGTGCCTTCATAATCTACTTTGTACGGCCCCGTCAGGTCGAAACTCGGTCTAGCCCCCGTAGCGCAGAGGAGAACAGTGCGATCTCCTAAAGCATTCACCAAGGTTTCGGGCTGAAGGACATCAGCAGCGACTAACTCGACTTCGGGTGGAAAGCTATTTCGGGCTGCGTCAACATCACGAACCAACGCCCGGACAGGAATGTTGCGCTTGAGGAGTTCCTCTACAATCCTGTGACCTGTTTTGCCTGTGGCTCCAGCGACCAGTGCTTTCATTGCTGTCTCTACGTTCCGGTTTAGTAGGTAGATTTTCCAGCGACAGACTGCCGAACCAAGCGCGATCGCCTGAGGCAGACCGATCAACAAACCTAGACGATTATAGTGGAACTTCCGCTGTCTCTTACCCTTCTATAGAATGAATTGATCCCCAGTGTATAATTGAGCGTTTGAGCATTTAACACAGGTGATTGGGAGGATTAGTCTTAGTTCACAGCTTAATTCAGCCAGCGTTGATCGCGATCGCCCCCAGCTGTGATGTTGCATCTCGTTAACCAAGCCTAAAGTAAATAGACTGGAAAACACTGAGTTTTCGCCGGAATTCAACGCATAAGTCCAAGTTTCAATCCGTAACATTGAGCATGTTGAGCGGAAATAGTAGGAGCTATGCTGAGGAAACAATCAGGCCAAGATTCACACGCCCACTCTCATATCGAGCTTCAATCCAGTAGGGTTGGTTTTATAAGTTCTCCATAAAATGTGAGAAGACCGATAGCCTGTTGAGCGTCTTAGAGTTGAGCGATGGGTAACTAGTGCAGGAACGCTTGCTATGCAGTCAAATTTCATCGAACAATCACCTGCTGATCCCGCTGAGGTCATTTTGCATCCAATGACAGGGTTTGTAGAGCCGACTTATTTGAATCCAGAAGATACCGCGTCCGACCAGGCAGAGATCACTCAATTTCAAAGTCGGTTTATCGACTGCATGGAAATGCTGGCTGACCGTGCCACTGTCGCAAACTATTTAGATGCACATCACGGTTGGTTCCGTCGTTGCGCTCATCCCATGCGGGTTGAGGCTTTGGGTGAAAACGGCTATGCCTTAATTTTGGGGCCCTATGGCTCGTTCGGTTATCAGGTCGAGCCGCGAGTGGGGTTGGATTTGCTGCCTCAGGAACAGGGAGTGTATCGCATCAAAACCATCCCTGTTCCTGATTATGTGCCTCAAGGCTATGACGTAGACTTCCAAGCTGCTTTGGAACTCGTAGAAGTGCCGACCGAACAAATCGCGGAGACCATGAAAATC
This sequence comes from Allocoleopsis sp., assembly GCA_036703355.1. Lineage (GTDB taxonomy): Bacteria > Cyanobacteriota > Cyanobacteriia > FACHB-46 > FACHB-46 > Trichocoleus. Next base: position 2,388 of record DATNPE010000042.1, read on the forward strand.
AAGCGATCGGCCCTCTCGGAGCTACCCACGGTGATGACGCGCGTGGAGTGGCAGCTTGATTTAGTTGTGTCACTTCAGTTTCCAAAGTTTATCCACGCCTTGCCCAAACATATGATTCAAAGTACGGGCGATCGCTTACTCTATCAAGTCGTCAAGCAAATCTCTCGTCGCCTCACCTACAAAGTTCAAGAAGACTTCCACAACGAAGTAGGGGTGCCATTTCCTAAGAATTTCAAGCGGAAATCGGCTTAGTTCAAGCATACAAAAAGGGCGCAACTTGCGCCCCTTATTTTTATGAATTTTCTGGAGTGCAACTAAATTTTGGTTGCAGCGACTAACTTTCAGGACTCAAAATGCGTTGAACAATTTGCATTCCTGTAATGGCTTGCCAGCTAAACAATCCTAAGAGCACGACGTTGATTGCAATGTGGGTATAGCGAGCGAGATCATTCCCTTTTTGCATCAATGGGCTTAGCGCCGCAGAAGTTGCAATCATCCCAGTCATGCCTAAGCCAGCTAAGAGGTGAGGGCCGACAAACAGTTTGCCATTGTTAATGTAGGTCACGGCCATTCCACCAATGGTGCCAATCACCATCACCGCTAGCAACAGTGAGCCGAATTGATAGTGGCGAATGTTGAATCTGCCTTTGAGTAACTCTTTTTTCTTATCCCCTTCAGCTTTGCGTGCCCGCCGCCATTGAAAGCCTAGATAGGTGGCATAAAAGGCGATCGCTAGCAGAACCCACATCATGACGGGATGCAGAAAGTTGAGCCAGAATTTAGTCGATTCGGGAATCTCGAAGCTCATAGTGTGCTCAGGGGAATCAAGGATTGGCTAAGGAACTTCATAAAAGTTAGCATAATCGGCAACCCTCTACTGATAGAAAATTTACTACTTCGCTGAATTAGGTTGGTTGGAAGTGTGGGGCAGACGAACCACAACCAGCAAAATTGAATGGATAGAGTATTACATTTCGCACGGAGTGGGGCCAAAAAATGACCGCTGCTAACAATTCTGCATTTCTTCAGGCGGTTAGACGGGGTGACGTGGGTCAGGTACAAGCTTTGCTGGCATCTGGTGCGAGTTCAGACGCTAAAGACAAAGATGGCACGACCGCTTTGATGTTTGCGGCTCAAAGTGGTTACACGGAAATTGTGCGATCGCTCTTAGCAGCAGGCGCAGAGGTGAACACAGCTAGAGCGAAGTTTGGGATTACAGCTCTGATGTTGGCAGCCGCGAATAACCAAGTGGATAGTCTGCAAACGCTGCTGACTCAAGGGGCGGATGTGAATGCCCAGAATGATGATGGCAGTACGGCATTGATGGCAGCAGCCTTGAAAGGCCATACCCAAACCGTGCAAGTGCTGCTGCAAGCGGGCGCAGAACCCAATGTCCAGGATAAAGATGAGGACACAGCCCTCAATCTAGCCGTCGCTCAAGGTCACGCAGCAGTGGTCAAAGCTTTGATCGAAGCGGGAGCTGATGTGAACCAAACCAGTCATGGGGAAACGGCGCTGACGTTAGCGGCCAGCGAAAATCAGATTGAAATGGTCAGAGTTCTGGTGGAGCAGGGAGCGGCAGTAGATGGCCCAACTCCAGAGGGTAGAACTGCTTTGATGCAAGCAGCAGAACTGTGTTTTGTGGATGTCGTGCAAGTGCTGTTAGCGGCAGGTGCCAATGCCAATGCTCAAGATCGAGAAGGAGAAACGGCGCTGACCTTAGCAGCTGATCAAGGGCATTTGCCAGTCGTGCAAGCGTTGCTTACTCATCGTGCAGATGTCAATGCCAAGAACCGAGCAGGTGCTACTGCTTTGATGGCGGTGGCGGCTGGTGGAGAAACCGCGATCGCCAATGCTTTATTAGATGCTGGTGCAGACATCAACGCTAAAGATCAAGAACACGAAACGGCTTTGAACTTAGCCGTGGTTGAGGGGCACACCAAAATGGTGGAACTGCTGCTAAATCGGGGTGCAGATTGCCAAACCCGCAATCGTTTAGGTGACACGCCCTTGATGGTGGCAGCAATTCATGGCTATCGCGAGATTGTGATTGCGCTGTTGCGGCATGGGGCAGATGTAGCGGCAAGAAACTTTGGCGAAACCGCTTTGAGCATTGCCACGATGCGAGGCCATACGCCTGTGGTACAAGCTCTGCTGGCTCATGGTGCCGATGCCAACACTCAGGGTGATGATGGCAAAACACCTTTGATGAAAGCTTGCGATCGCGACTACGTAGACATCATGCAAGCACTGCTGCAACAGGGAGCCGATGCCAATCTGCAAGACCAAGCGGGAGCCACGGCGTTAATGTGGGCAGCCCACCGAGGAAGAGTGGAGGCAGTCCAAACGCTTTTGAAAGCAGGAGCTGATGTCAACCTGAAGAATCGTGGTAGCTATACAGCGTTGATGCTGGCTGAATTTAATGGGTTTGAGCAGGTGGTGCGATCGCTGAAACAAGCGGGAGCGGAGTGAAGGGCCTAAACCCTGGCCCCTTCCCTACCAGGGAAGGGGAAAAAGAGGTAAGTGTTGGACGTTGGTGGTTAGTGGAGGAAGTGGCGTACGCCTGTCAGCACCATAATGATGCCTAGCTCGTTGGCGGCTTGAATCGAGTCTTGGTCGCGCATACTGCCACCCGGTTGAGCGATCGCCACAATGCCAGCAGCGGCAGCGGTTCGCACGGAGTCATCGAAGGGGAAGAAGCCGTCACTCGCGAGAGTTGCGCCTTGCACTTTGTTGCCTGCTTGCTCTAGGGCAATTTTGACCGAACCTACCCGATTCATTTGGCCTGCACCCACTCCTAACGTGGTGCGATCGCGGGTGACGACAATGGCGTTGGACTTGACATGCTTACAGACTTTCCAGGCGAACAGCAATTCTTCGAGTTGCTCATCGGTAGGCTTGCGCTCTGTCACCACTTGCCATTGAGTAGGATCTTCTACTGCATCATCGGATGCTTGCACTAGGAAACCTCCAGCGATCGCTTTGACGTTATCTTTCGCGCCACTCCGCAGGTCAGGCAAGGTTAGAACGCGAACTTTCGATTTCGCTCCCAGAATTTCTTGAGCTTCCGCATCACAATCAGGGGCAACCACACATTCTAGGAAAGTTTTGGTGAGTTCAGTGGCAGTTGCCGCATCAATCGGTCGGTTCAAGGCGACGATGCCACCAAACGCCGAAGTGGAATCGGCATTGAAGGCTTTTTGATATGCTTCAACCAAGGTGTTGCCTAAAGCCGTGCCACAAGGATTGTTGTGCTTGATGATGGTGGCGGCAGCAGGGCTTTGAGCGTCGGTAAATTCGGCAATAATCCGGCGGGCCGCTTCCAGGTCTACCAAGTTGTTGT
>DATNPE010000043.1:0-7778 GCA_036703355.1 Allocoleopsis sp.
CGTCTCCATCCAATCAAACACCCGATTCAGCTGATCCAGCGTAATCAACCCGTACTGCCAGAGAATCATCGGTAAGTGGCTGATGTCTTGCTCCCGGTGCCGCAGACCAATCGCGATCGCAGCCGCAGGCACCGCTAACTCCTCACGCAAGAACTGAATTAACCGAGCCAACCTTTTAGTTTCCATCATTGTTTTATGAATTTTTTAAGGGATACAACAAAAATTATTAAGTTTTGAAACAAATTTTCAGGAATGATTGCTGGATTATACAAGAAACCGCAGCATCTCCGAGAAACAGCCAAGCGTGGATCTCCGCACTTCTGTTTCCGTTTTTTGCTTGAACTGCAATGTACTGTAGGAGTTCCAGCCCTTCACTCTTCCTCTAGGTCAGTTCCACTCCATCCCAGAGACAGAACTGAGAAATTAAGGTTCCTTGGTTGGATTTGGAAACAAATTTCTCATTTTTGCAGGAGGGGAGTGCTGAGAGTGAGGAGTGAGGGGTGAGGGGATAGAAGGCAGAAGGCGGGAGCCAGGAGTCAGGAGCCAGAAGTTAGAACAACGCCCCAAGACCCGAAACGCCCACAGTTTCGTTCGTTTGGAGGGGGTCTGGGGGACGCAACCGTCCCTCAGCGGGAGTTTGAGGGCAGGTGCCCTCAAGGCTCGGATTCAAACAGCCCAACTCAGACCACCAAAACTACTGCGAAAATATACCCGCGCCAAAGTCCCGACAAAAACTATCCACCACCCGATCCAACGCCACCGCCCGTGAAGCCTTAAACAACAAGCGATCGCCTGGTCTCACCAACTGTTGCAACCGTTTCACCACCGCTTCGTGACCGTCAAACTGCTCTGTCGCAACCCCCACCGCTCCAGACGCCATCGCTGCACTCTCCGCCGGATCAGCCAGAATCAACAGATGATCTATATTCAATTGAGCCGCCATCGACCCCACCTGCTGGTGAAACTCTGGCGATCGCTCCCCCAACTCCTTCATCGTGCCCAACACCGCAATATGACGCTGACCCGGCGTTTGCGCCAACAACTGCAAAGCCGCAAGCATCGACTCCAGCCCTGCATTGTAAGTCTCGTCCAAAATCACCACATCATTCAGCAATTCATGACGCTTAGCACGACCACTCGGTAGCTCCACAGCCAAGCCCGCTTGCAAAGGTGCCCAGCTAACATTCAAACATTTAGCCACAGCCAACGCCGCCAAGTAATTGAGCGCATTATGTTGTCCCGGTAGTGGCAAGGGAAACTGCATCCCCTCCACAGTTAACGTATTAGTATCGGATAACTGCCCCTGTAAATCCCCCCCTGTCAGCCCGTAGCGAATCGTCTTGCCTGACCAAACAGTAGCAGCAGTCGGCAACAACAGCGAACTGTCCTGGTTGAGAATCGCCACTCCTGCCGGAGGCATTTCAGCCAGCAACTCACACTTAGCTTGAGCGATCGCCTCCTCAGAGCCCAACCGTCCAATGTGCGCCGTGCCTACATTCGTAATCACTGCAATATCAGGCCGAGCAATTTGGGCCAGCAGCGCAATTTCGCCAGGGCCACGCATCCCCATTTCAATCACTGCGTAGTCATGATCTGGCTCTAACTCTAGAAGCGTTTTCGGCACCCCAACTTCGTTGTTGTAGTTGGCTTGCGTTTTCAGGACTCGCCCCTGCGTCGCCAACACGGCACTAATCAACTCCTTGGTCGTGGTTTTGCCGACCGATCCCGTCACTGCTACCACTGGAATCGCACATTGATCCCGCCACCACCGCGCGATCGCCTGATATGCCTGCAACGTATCGGTTACCTGAAGCAGCGGTAAAGCACCCGTCTTTTCGCGGGGCGGAGCTTCCTCATACGCTTGATCGACAATCGCCGCGATCGCGCCTCCGTCTAAAGCTGCCCCGACAAACGCATGGCCATCAAATTTCTCACCCCGTAAAGCGACAAACACTTCTCCAGGTTGGAGGCTGCGCGTGTCAGTCACAATGCCTGTGGCCTGTTGGGCTAACTCCTCATTAGAGAGGTTGAGTGGTGTAGCATGGAGAATCTCTACGAGCTGAGCTAGGGTGACACGACAAGGCATAGGATCGCAGTGCTGAAAACAAACTAGCTGTGATCATACCGTTGCCTGTTCCTACCCATCGGGAATGGAGCATTAGCCAGAGCCAAAAAAATTTTTGATGAATTTACTTCTATCTTTCCGGAAAAACCTCACCCACCGTTGTATCTCTCACTGGAATAAAATTTCTATTCCTTGATCTACAAGGTTCTCAGCATGTAATCGACAGTCCTGCAAGCTCCACGAAGGCAGACAGTCTGGTCAAAAAAGCGGTTAACTTGTAGACTTCAGGAGGCTGAAAACTTCACTGAATCTTTAAGCGTTCAGTGACTTCAGTCACATTAACCAGTGATCTCACCCAGTACGATGGGAAAATACTAGGGTCGGAGCAGTATTGAAGTTTACAAGCTTTTCTTGTAAACCGGGGTTTCTCCTAAGTATTTACGGAAATTTTCTATTCATTGTTAATTAATCAAGCATTACTAAATTCTCGCTTAGCCTCCTTTACCCGGTGTGGGAGCGCAAACTAACGTGACTACTTGGATAGGTCAGTACAACCGAGAGATTACCCCAGAAGAGCAGAAGCTCTATGACCACTTACTCTTCTGTGTAGAGCGAGAGTCGCCTCAGCAACTCCTTGGGCGCTTCCGATCGCTGTTTATTGATGGCATTGGTTACCCAGACCGCGAGATTACCGTGGCACTGGATCAGCTGATTGCTGCTAAATTTGCCGAACATGAATTTAAGTTCATCCTAAATCGCTGCTGCCATATCTTGATTAACCGTTGGCAGACGCGATCGCAGTTGCAGCACGCCATCTTGGAACTGGTGGCGCTGTTTGAAACCCCCTCCCAACGACCGATCACTGAGGTCTCGCGCACCAAGTCAGTTAGACGGTTGCGGGAACTGGTGGGCTTGTTTGGTCAAAGCGAGCATTGCAGCACCCTACGGCGCTTGGCACGAGTCATCATTCAAACCAATGAGGCGCAGCAGCAAGAGAATCGGTCTCTCGGATCGTTGATTCGACGCTACCCCTACCTCTATGACCACTGCTTGCTGAGTGAAGACAGCTCTTACGAGCATCAGGAAACCATTCGCCAAATTCAAAGTCAGGTCCAGCGGCAGTTTGAAGTAGATTTGTCTCAGTACGTCACCTATCGGGTACGGCAGTCGCAAATCATCCGCTTGTCTCCAACATTGGCAGAAGCGCGACAAATCCAAGCGGTCAAAAATCCCACACTTCTGAGCGACGAAGACCTCTACCACGCTCTGCGGCAATTTGCAGGTCGAGTGGAGGGAGATGCCTCCTACCGAGACCTAGCCCAACGCTTTTTGCTGCACACAAAGTTCACGCCATCCTACGCGGCTTTTAAGGATGACTTGTACGAGTACATTGTGGATGGGGTCGATCCAGAATATGGCAAACGGCAGTTTAACAATCAGCTCTACTTGCATCTGCGGAACACACTACCAGACAACCATGACCAGCGGTTGAATGAGTTTTTGCTGATTAGAACTTGTGCCTATTTGCTCAACTTCTTGGTGGTAGAAAGCGCTCAACGCCCCAACCACTTCGTCTTTGTCGATCTGATTACTAACTTAGGAGCCACCACAGCTACCGGATTGCTGTTGAAGATTGTGTTGCTATGCCGCAAAGTGAAGCCTTATCTAGAAAAGCGGTTTTCTATTCTGTTCAACCACTATGAAACCTGTGCCCGCGAGGGGGTCCAGTGGCTGATTCAAGCTTTAGAAAACCTCAATGTAGCGCTTAGCACCAACTTTGGTGTGGTTGATCTCTCTTACATTCACCAAGTTGTTTAATCACTTGAGATCAATCTCGACCTCGCTCAAGAAGACGTGAGAGGCGATCGCTCTGTTGCAAGATTGAACTAGGCGATCGCCAATGCCAACCTAACTACGCCAAGAATGGCTCACTTTATTCAGTTGCATCACATCCTCGTCGCTGAGGGTCCAACCTAAAGCCCCAGAATTTTGTTGAGCTTGTTTGGCATTCTTAGCACCAGGAATCGGAATCACTCCTCCTTGAGCAATCAACCAGTTGAGGGCTACTTGAGCGGGTGTGTGACCGTACTTGTTGCCTAAGTCCTGTAGCAGCTGGATTACAGGCACAAGTTTCTGCAAACCGTCACGGCTAAAGCGAGAATCCCATTGGCGGGCTCCAGTGGGTTCTTGATAGTTCTCCACGGTGTATTTACCTGTCAGCAAACCTTGCGCTAAGGGACTGTAGGCCAAGATCGTGATCCCTAACTGACGAGCGGTATCGAGAATGCCATTCGCTTCAATCTGGCGTGTAATCAGAGAATAGCGGACTTGGTTCACCGCTAATGGTACACCCCGCTCCGCCAAGATCTTGTGCGCTTGTCGCATTTGCTCCGCTGAGTAGTTGCTCACCCCGATCGCGGCAATTCTGCCTCGCTGCACTTCATCGGCTAAAGCATTCATTAAGGTAGATTGGCTCATGAAGAAGCTGAAAGGCCAGTGAACTTGGTACAGCGCCACCTGGTCTACTTGCAATCGCTTCAAACTCTCGGTAAGAGCATCGGTCACAGACTGCCCGCCAATGCGCCAAGGTGCAGGTCCATATTTAGTCGCAATGTGTACGGGTTGCTGAGCTTGTTTCATGAACTGCCCCAGCAGCTTTTCTGACTCACCAAACCCGTAAACTTCAGCAGTATCAAAGAAGTTGACACCCGCTTCCAGGGCCGCTTTGAAGGCGGACTCTACCTCAGTTGAGCCATTATGACTGCCATAGTTCCAAAACAGCTTATCTCCCCAGGCCCAGGTACCAATTCCTAAGGCAGGCACCACAGGTCCTGTTGGACCGAGTTTGATAGTTTGCATACTGTGACTCCTAAACTCTTTACTTTTCGTTACATGCTTAGAGTGTAACGTTCTACGAAAGGGCTAGAAGAGCGACTGGCTCAGCATCCTAAGATTTCTATACCACTTAAATTCTGCTGAAATTCCATCTCAAGACAGAGCGAAATATCTGCAAGCGCAGCGGATCTCAACTTTCATCCATCGAGAGATTACTTGCTACCTTTATCTTGAGAGATAAAGCTTTTTAAGTCAGCTCATCAATATTGTTCTAATCAACTTTTAGTAGATATGGAAACAGGTGATTTCTCCAACGAAAGTTTAGAGCCTTCAGCGAATTCAACGGCTGTCTCTCGGATTAATTTGCTGACAATGTTTCGCCTGGGGCTGTTTCAGATGGGCTTAGGCATTATGTCTCTGCTCACCTTAGGCGTGCTGAACCGCGTCATGATTGATGAGTTGGCAGTTCCAGCTTTGGTTACGGCTGGGGCGATCGCCATGCATCAATTTATGGCTCCGGCGCGAGTTTGGTTTGGGCAAATGTCGGACTCCAAGCCATTTTTGGGCCATCACCGCACTGGGTATGTCTGGGTCGGCGCAGCTCTATTTGCGATCGCTTCCTTTCTGGCGGTGCAAGTAATGTGGCAACTGGGGAGTAGCTTACAAACTCAAGGCTGGACGGGGCAAACTTATGGTTGGGTGGGGCTGCTCGCTTTAGTATTTGCCATCTATGGCTTGGCGCTGAGTTCTAGTTCCACTCCCTTTGCTGCCTTGCTCGTAGATGTTTCGGATGAAAGCAATCGCTCGAAGCTGGTGGGCATTGTTTGGTCGATGCTGATGGTCGGCATTGTGATTGGAGCCATCATCATCGGGGTGGCCCTGAAACCACTGGCGTTGGACGCTCCCATTGAGGCGGTGCGAGCGTCGATCAATCGTCTGTTTGTGATTATTCCGGCGGCTGTGTTTGGTCTGGCGCTGCTAGCTACGGTAGGAGTGGAGAAAAAGTACTCCTGCTATGCGTCTCGTTCCAGCTTGGTCGATCGCGAAGATAGCATCACCTTAGGACGTGCCCTGAAGGTTCTGACTGCCAATCGACAGACTGGACTATTCTTCACCTTTCTCTTGGTGATGACGATCAGCTTATTTATGCAAGAACCTGTGCTAGAGCCTTACGGAGCGCAGGTGTTCCAGATGCAGATTTCAGAAACTACCAGGTTGAACGCTTTCTGGGGTCTGGGCACGTTGCTCGGCATTAGTTCCACGGGCTTTTTGGTAGTGCCCCGCTTGGGTAAGCAAAAGACGACTCGTTGGGGTTGCTTTTTGGTCGCTTCCAGCATGATTTTGATTATTCTGTCGGGCTTTAGTCAGAATGCCAAGCTGCTTCAGGGCACGCTGTTTCTGTTTGGCCTAGCGTCTGGTGTCACCACAACGGGGGCAATTAGCTTGATGCTCGACCTGACAGCGGCAGAGACGGCTGGGACTTTTATTGGGGCTTGGGGACTCTCGCAGGCGATGGCACGAGCTTTGGCAACGGTCACCGGGGGAGCGGTGCTCGACCTGGGCAAGGCGCTGTTCACGAATCTGGTTTTTGCTTATAGTCTGGTGTTTGCCCTGCAAGCTATGGGGATGGTATTGGCCGTTTGGTTTTTGAGTCGAGTGAATGTGCAAGAATTTCGCAGCAATGCTAAACAGGCGATCGCCGCAGTACTAGAAGGTGAATTGGATTAATGACTGATTTTTGGACGACGATTCTTGACTTTGCTGAGGCAACCACCGCTAGAGTGGGTCAACAATTGCTAGCCGATTTTGGTCAGGCCCAAGCAGCAGAGAAAGCCGACGGTAGCTTAGTGACACAATCGGATCAATGGGCTGACCAGGAATTACGAGAGGCGATCGCAGCGGCTTTTCCGGATCATGGGGTCTTGAGTGAAGAGGTGGAGCACATTTTTCCCGATGCGGCATGGTGCTGGATTATTGACCCCGTGGATGGTACGACAAATTTTGCCCGTGGCATTCCGCTGTGGGCGATTTCCTTGGGCTTGCTGTATCGCGGTACGCCTGTGTTTGGCTATGTGCATCTACCCACGCTGAACCAATCATTTCATGGGTTTTGGTATGGCGATTCGGGGTTGAATGGGCCGACTGGAGCGTTTCTGAATCGTCAGCCAATTCATAGCAGTGCCGATGAGCCTTCGCGGAATCACTTTTTTAGCTTGTGTGCTCGCAGTACAGCGGTGATGCAAAAGCCCTTTCCTTGCAAAATTCGGATGTTGGGGGTGGCGACTTACAACCTGCTCACGGTGGCGATCGGTTCAACCTTGGGGGCAGTGGAGGCCACTCCAAAAATTTGGGATATTGCGGCAGTCTGGGCGATCGCACAGGCAGCTGGAGCGAGTTGGGTCTCTCTAGAGCCTGAACCGATTTTTCCGTTGCGAGTGGGGCAAGATTATGGGGCGCGATCGTTTCCTACGTTGGTGGTGAGTCGGGGGGAGTTGGTACCGTTTTTTAGGCCCTATGTGAAGTTTTTGGAGAAATCCGAGCCTTGAGGGCACTTGGTTTGGGGTCTATATGTGGCTTTGAGAAATCCGAGCCTTGGGGGCACTCGCCCCCAAACCCCCGCTGAGAGACGGTTGCGTCCCTCAGACTCCCTCCAAACGAGCGTGAGTGTAGGTGTTTCGAGTTTTCTTGTGTATGAGCCGTTAGCTTGTGGCGATTAGCTGTCAGCTTCTACCTTTTTACTCTTCACCTTCTGACTCCCGACTCCTGACTCCTAACTTTCATCCTTCCTCCCTCATCCTTCATCCTTCACTCACCGTTGCTCCATTCAGGTCAATCTTGAGGGCTTGCACTAGTGGGCTAATGCCTTGTTCGGTCCAGG
>DATNPE010000044.1:0-4879 GCA_036703355.1 Allocoleopsis sp.
GCCAGTGGGTGTCATTGCCCAAGCGATCGCCAACCTGTACGAGCGCTATGAAACTACCTATGGTGAAGGCAATTATATTACCGACCTCACCCGCGATGCGATCGAGCCAACTGGGGCAAAAAATATCCTCAATGCTCTAGAAACTGCCAGTCCAGACGAATTACGCGCCCTCGTACCCGTTTTGAGTCAACTGGAGGGTGCAGAGGTAGAACGTGCCCTGACACAACTACTCGGTCAGCCGACGGTACGTTCAGCGGTGGTGGAAGCCCTAGTGCGTTACGGCAAGCGAGTCACCGCTTTGCTGATCGAACAGCTCGAAGCCGATGATTTGGAAATCCGTCAGGCTGCTGTCGTGGCGCTGGGGCGAATTGGCGACAGCCGTGCAGGGCCAGCTCTAACACGCGTTTTGACCAAAAAACCAGACTTGACAATTGCTGCGGCTAGTGCATTAGCTCAAATTGGTGACGCCAGAGCCTTCGACGCGCTACTGGGACTGATTGGTCATTCCGATGCAGCAGTGCGTCAGGCTGCGATCGCTGCCCTCAATTCCCTTGGTCATCCTGACATGCCCACGCGCTTGGTTGCTCTTTTACAAGATAGTGACCCCCTAGTCCGTGAGTCGGCTGTCAAAATCGCTGGGTATTTCGCCTTCGACGAATGCGTGACGTTATTGTTGGAGCGCTGCCAGGATACCGACGAAAACGTGCGTCGTGCCGCAATTGAAGTAGTGCCCTATCTTGACGATGCCTTTGTGCTTGATGCCCTCGTCCAGGCACTAGAGGATGCAAGTCCCAAAGTGCGAGCCTCGGTTGCCCGTGCATTGGGACAGATGGAAAGTGCGATCGCGTTTCCTTACCTGCTCAACGCCCTGAACGACTCGGATGCCTGGGTGCGCTATTATGCGGCACGAGCCATAGGCTGGCACGGTTATCCAGAAGCGATGGACGCGCTAGAAGAATTGGCCCTTTGCGATCCCACATATCATGTTCGGGCTGCTGCCATCGAAGCACTGGGGCGAGTCGGTGGGGCGCAAGCCGTATCTCTTTTAGCACCATTAGTCGAAACCGCAGACAGTAACAGCGATTTGGTACGAGCCGCTCTCACAGCTTTGGGGGAAATTGGACATCCCAATGCGTTGCCTCCACTGCTTGCGGCACTGCGCTTACCCGATCTAGAGCGACGCATTTGGGCAATCCGCGCTCTGGGTAAACGAGGTGGCACGGGTGTGGAGGAAGCGCTGCAAGCCATAGCCACAACTGACTCAGAGGTGGACGTGGTGCAAGCGGCGATTGAGGCACTACAGCAGTTGGCGACTCCTGAGGCGATCGCTGGTTTGCTCGAGCTGACAGCTAATCCAACTCGCAATGAAGCTTGTGTTGCCGCACTGACTCACCTCGGCGCGGCACATATTGATAGCGTTGCACGCGGTTTAACCCATACCAATGCTGGGGTAAGGCGTTCAGTGGTGGAGGTACTCACTCGGATGAAACACCCACGCGCCTCGGAATGCTTACTTGCCGCCTTAGAGGATGGGGACACATCAGTGCGTTTGGCAGCGGTAAACGCCCTGGAAAGCTTAGGCAATCGCGACGCGGAGCGAAAACTGACAGCGCTGGCTCAGACCGATTCCGATTCGATATTACGCCGTGCTGCACACAGAGGAATAAACAATTAACAATAGGGTTATCAACAATCAAGCGGAACGCTCGACCCAAGGGTTCATGGTTCATAGTTTGTTGATAATTTCCAATTCCCAATTCCTAATCACCAATAGCCGATGAGCCAGCGATGGGATTCCTTTCTCAAAACCTTTATTTCTCCGATAGTGCCTTCACGCTCTTACACGACTTAATTCACGATCGCACAGGGGTGAACTACGAAAACGCTCATCGTGACTTGTTGGCCGAGAAACTTTCACCCCGCGTCATCACTTGCGGCTTTGATTCATTTTTGGATTACTACTACTTTCTCAAATACGATGCCGCAGCAGAGGAGGAGTGGAAGCACGTCATGGATGCTATCTCCGTTCCGGAAACCTTTTTCTGGCGCGAGATGGATCAGGTACGGGCACTAGTAGATGTATTGGTACCTAAATATTTTGCCACGAACACTTGGGAACCCTTACGCATATGGAGTGCTGCCTGTGCCTCTGGGGAAGAACCCCTGAGTATTGCGATCGCATTGCATGAAGCAGGGTGGTTGCAACGAGTTCCCATTGAGATCTATGCCTCTGATGGTAGTCCCAGCGCGATCACCAAGGCAAAGCGGGGACTGTACCGAGAGCGATCATTCCGCAATTTATCACCTACCTTGCAGCGTCAATATTTCCGGGAAGAAAAGGAAGGCTGGCGAGTCGTGCCGGAACTTCACTCGCGAATTAAATGGAAAATAGCCAATTTGATGACAGAATCTGACATCAAGCCTTTAGCCTCTGCACACATTATCTTTTGCCGAAATGTGTTCATCTATTTTTCCGAAAAAACAATTCGCAAAACCGTGCGCTTGTTTTTCGAGACTATGCCGAAACCAGGATACTTATGTATCGCTGCTTCGGAATCCTTATTAAAGGTAACAACCGATTTTGAATTGCAGGAAATAGGAGGAGCATTTATCTACGTGAAACGGTAGCTTTTAGTCGTTGGTTTTTAGAAATTAGCCATTAGCCTTTAGCTGTTAATAGCTGTTATAGATATTGACGATTAAACGAGATAATATTAAAAAATGGAAAACTTGGGAGGTTTAAACTTTTGACATAAAAATCACCAATCAATACTCGCAGCATATCGAGTGACGATGGGATTTACAAGGAGGATTTTTCCAGTATAACGAGCCAGATGTAGAGGGTTTCCACTTCGCTCCCAGCTAATCTAGCGGAAGGGTGTGGTAGAGAAACAGATGCTGAATTTGCTCATTTTAGGCAAATTTCTAGGGGTTCAGCTAGTGAGCTAAAGTATCATCTGTTACTTGCCCACGGTCTAGTATTTTTGCACAAAACACAGCCTGAATATCTAGATAACGAATTAACAAGAATAAAAAGCATGCTGAACTCATTTATCCAAAAACTAAAAGCTAAAAGCTAAAAGCTAAAAGCTAAAAGCTAGGAGAAATTCTGGAATGGAGCAAATTGTGCGCGTATTGGTAGTAGATGACTCTGCCTATGTGCGAAAGGTCGTGAAGCAGATGCTATCCCGTAGTCCATTTATTGAAGTGGTGGGGATTGCTCGCGATGGCAAAGAAGCGTTGGAACTAGTTGAGCAACTTAACCCTGATGTGGTGACGTCGGACTTAATTATGCCCACCATGAACGGGGTAGAGTTCGTGCGTGAGCAAATGAAGCGACGTCCCGTTCCAGTAATTGTCGTTAGTATTGCTCATGAGAATGGTGAGATGGCGCTAGAGGCCCTAGATGCTGGGGCGGTTGATTTTGTGCAAAAGCCGACAGCTTTGGCGACGGAAAAAGTCTTTGAAATCAGTAACGAATTGATCCAAAAGGTGAAAGCCGCTGCAAGTATTCCTCTGAGCCGTCTACCTACTATTTCAACAGAGCCTAAGGTGACAACGCCCTTGATCCAGACCCATCGCTCAGGTGCGGTGGATATTGTTGTGCTAGGAATTTCTACGGGTGGCCCCCAAGCTCTGACGTTTTTAATTCCTCAGCTACCTGAAAACCTTTCTGTACCTGTAGCTATTGTTTTGCATATGCCTGTTGGTTACACAGAAATGTTTGCCAATAGACTTAATGAAATCTCGCCTCTTAAAGTGAGCGAAGCGCAGGAGGGAGATGTGATACACCCTGGTAGGGTGATTATTGCTCCTGCTGGACGGCATTTGACTTTTGTTCGTAAAGAAGCTGAGGGTACAGTGGTCACGCATCTGGATGCGCGTCCCTTTGATACTTTGCATCGTCCAAGCGTGGATGTGATGTTTCAATCCGCTGCTGAGGTGTTTCGCGATCGCATTTTAGGTGTTGTAATGACTGGTATGGGATCAGATGGTAAACAAGGCTCAGCCTGGATTAAAGCCCACGGCGGCATGATTTTTACAGAAGCCGAGGAAACCTGTGTGGTATACGGGATGCCACGTTCGGTGGTCGAAGCTGGCTTGAGTGATAAGAGTGTAGCTCTCGATCAAATGGCAACAGCAATTCTAGAGGTGCTGTAATGGCTAAAATTTTAATTGTTGATGATTCTAGCCTGTCCCGTCGCATGATGCGGGGGATACTTCAATCAGATGGGCATGAGGTGATCGAGGCAACAGATGGAATGTCTGCGATCGAGCGTTATTTTATCGAGCATCCCGCTCTAGTCGTGCTCGATCTTGTAATGACGGGAATGACAGGAGAAGAAGTCCTAGAACAATTACGCCAAATGGATGGAGCCGCGCGGGTGATTGTAGCTAGCGCCGACTTACAAACGTTGACGCGCCAGAGAGTTGAGCAAGCTGGGGCGGTAGGCTTTATTAACAAACCATTTGTTGCTGCCAACGTACTCAACGCTGTAAACGCCGTGCTACAAGGAGCAGCCTAATGTTACTAACAGAAGACCAGAAAGATGCCTTGACCGAATTGATCAATATTGGCTTCGCACGTACTGCCACCTCCCTCTCGGAACTGACAGGCTACCGCGTGATGCTAGAAGTGCCCCAGGTTTCGATCCATCCTATCTCGGAGTTATCTTCCAAACTTGCCACGTTTGTCCAGGGCGAAGTTGCAACAGTGCAGCAGATTTTTACAGGCCCTGTTTCAGGTAATGCTCTCTTGCTGTTGAACTATGAAGGCGCTGTAACGCTCACGGATTTGTTGACGCCCCCTGGAAGCCCAAACACCCATCGCCTAGATTCTTCGGCAGCTGAGGTTCTAACTGAGGTTGGCAATATTTTG
>DATNPE010000045.1:0-3365 GCA_036703355.1 Allocoleopsis sp.
AATTTGAGTGCATTTTTTCTCAATTGAGGCTTGTTGACAAGCTAAGAGAAACTGGTATAGATCCTTGCGATCTTGAAATAGGTTAGTCCGGTATGGTGTGACTGGCATGAAAGCGAAGATAACAATTTTTTTGAAATTGAATTCCCAAATCGTGATCAGCAAGCGTGGTATGCCAGAGGTCGCAACCTCTTCCTTCTATCTAAGCACCGCAGCGCTCGGCAGACCAATGCTGCCTTAACACCCCGCCCTATCCCAAATTCGCATTAATCAGGACGTGAGTTCCAGAAGATGCCAGAAAAGTTTACAGGTCAAAGGCCAAAGTCCTCTGCCTTAGAGGGTAGCGAAGCAAGCCCAAAAACTGACTCAAGGGTGATTGGGGTAACGACAAGGGGCCACTAAACTCAGAAGGCGTTTCAAACTCATTCAGGCATTCGGTTTTGTGGATACTTACATACTTAGTCTCCTATTCATCGGCTTACTCCTACTACTGATCACCTTAGGATCGGGCTGGATTAACCGCTTGCCTCTCTCTTATTCCTTGATCTACCTGGCAGTTGGGATTTTCCTGGGGCCTGGAGGGATCAATTTAGTGACGCTGCGGCCTGATGCTGAGTTTTTAGAGCGAGTGACTGAATTTGTAGTGCTGATCTCGCTCTACAGTTGTGGCCTCAAGATGAATCGTCCGTTGAAGTTGTGGGCTTGGAGTTCTACGGCGCGGCTGATTGGCTTTTTGATGCCTATTTCGATCGCTGCTGTAGCCCTACTCGGTCACTGGTTTCTCGACCTCAATTGGGGAGCCGCCATTCTGCTGGGTGCCATCCTTGCCCCCACTGACCCTGTACTGGCCTCAGAAGTACAACTATCCGACCGAGATGACCGCAACGAGTTACGCTTTGGTTTAACGTCTGAGGGGGGCTTAAACGACGCGCTAGCCTTTCCTTTTGTCTACTTTGGACTGCACTGGTTGGAGGATAGCAACTGGGAGAATTGGTTCAAAAGTTGGGTGGCTGTTGACCTGATATGGGCGATCGCCGCAGGTTTGGTGATGGGAATTGTGGTATCCAAGGCTGTCACTTGGTTTGACCAGCGCATTCAGCACTTCCGCCAGGTGGACGAATTGTTCGAAGACTTTACAGCAATCAGTACAATTCTGTTGACCTATGCCCTGACAGAGTTTGTCAACGGCTATGGATTTCTGGCAGTTTTTGTCGCGGGTATTGTGGCCCAACGCAGCTACCGCAACCCTGAAAAGCCACAATCTCAGCTTAGTTTCATTGAGCGGCTAGAGAAGTTGGCAGAAGTCGGCGTGATCCTGCTGCTAGGGTCACTGTTACGAATAGAACCCATTCTGCGCTTTGCGGATGAGGCGCTTTTAGTCGCAGGAGCATTAATTTTCGTCATCAGACCCGTGGGTGCTTGGGTTAGCACGATCGGAGAAAAGTACACCAGCCTGGTACCCCAAAGATCGAGACGCAATTTCCGCGAGCGCTTTCGTCCTACCACTCGTTGGCTGTTAGGTTGGTTTGGTATCCGGGGTGTGGGCTCTTTGTACTACCTGACCTACGCCTTTGGTAAAGGGTTGGAAGGTGATGTTGGTGAAATGATTGGTTGGATTACTTACCTGACGGTGGTCACTTCTGTGCTGGTACACGGGATTAGCTCAACGCCGTTGATGAAGTGGCACGACGAGAGTATTAGCGACATCCTAGAAGACGAAGCCGTGACTTCCCAGTCTTCCAGCCAATAAGCCTAGGGTTCCTGTAGGCTATGTTACGGGAGCCTGTTTGACTGGAGACATCCCACGCAGGGATTGCGAGCAAGGGTGTGACTACAGGTTGCATGGGCTTCTGGCAACGTACCAATTCTGTAGAATGACTACCAAATCTGTTGCGCTATCCACCTCAAAGAAACAGCTGTGGCTGGCAGCACTTAAACCTCCCATGTACAGTGTGGCTGTGATGCCAGCTTGGGTTGGGACTGCTGTCGCCTTCGCTGAAACTAAAGTCATTAATATTGCTGTATTTTTCACTTATTTATTGGCATCAATTTTGATTCTGGTTTGGATGAATCTGAGCAATGATGTGTTTGATTCCGAAACAGGAATTGATGTTAACAAATCTCATTCTTTGGTGAATCTTACGGGTAAAAAAGCTCTGATTTTTTGGATCGGGAACTTCTGCTTGGCCTTCGGAATTTTAGGGAGCTTGGCGATCGCCTGGTGGCAACAAGACTTGACCCTTTTGGGAATTGTGCTGCTGGGCTGTGCCCTGGGTTATAGCTATCAAGGGCCACCATTTCGGCTGGGTTATCAAGGCGTAGGAGAAATTATTTGCTTTATTTGCTTTGGTCCTCTAGCTGTTTCTGCCGCTTACTACAGCCAAACTCAGTCTTGGTCAAGTACTAGTTTGATTGCCTCGATCATTATTGGAATTACTACTAGCCTGATTTTATTTTGTTCGCATTTTCATCAGGTGCAAGATGATTTAGCTGCGGGCAAGCGATCGCCCATTGTGCGTTTGGGCACGGCTAGAGGCGCACAACTCATTCCTTGGTTCTGCGGCATCACTTACGCTTTGACTGTCATTTTTGTGATTTTAGGCAAGTTTCCGATCTGGACTTTATTAATGTTTGCCAGCTTACCTTTCGCGATCAAATTAAGCCGCCATGTGCAGACTTATCACAATCAACCCGATAAGGTAAGCAACTGTAAATTCATCGCCGTCGCCCTCCATTTTTGGAGCGGTTTATTGTTGGGATTGGGATTCATGCTCTAAAGAATGCTTGACCCCCAAATTCAGCCTTGCCAGTTTGAGTTTCGGATTTACCGCCGCCCGTTTCGCCAACCGCTGCAAACCAGCCACGGGCTCTGGTCTGTGAGGGAGGGCATTGTCCTTCGTCTGACCAGCGCCACGGGGCAGGTGGCCTTTGGGGAGATTGCTCCCTTGGCTTGGTTCGGCTCCGAAACCTTTGATCAAGCCCTAGCCTTTTGCCAGCAACTTCCACCTGAAATTAACGCTGCACAAATCTCCGCCATTCCATCCTCATTACCTGCTTGCCAATTTGGTTTCGAATCTGCCTGGAATGCATTAACTCAATCCAAAATCCAAAATCCAAAATCCAAAATCCCATTCAGTGCTTTGCTTCCTGCTGGTCCAAGTGCCTTGGAAGCTTGGCGATCGCTTTGGCAGCAAGGTTTTCGTACCTTTAAGTGGAAAGTGGGAGTTGCCGCCGTACCAGAGGAACTGGAAATTTTGCAAACCTTGGGCCAGGTTCTTCCACCCCAGGCTCGGTTGCGGCTGGATGCCAATGGCGGCTTGACTCCAGAACAGGCGATCGCCTATTTACAAGTTTGTGACCAGTTGGGT
>DATNPE010000046.1:0-11789 GCA_036703355.1 Allocoleopsis sp.
CCAACGGCACTGGATACATTGCCCAAACATGCTGCTTGTCGGGCGAAATCCAGACTTGGCCTGCCATTTTTTCGCGCACTTGATCAAAGGCAGCTTTATAGTTGGCAGCGGGCGTGATATTAATCCACCGATTGCGTAATTCATACCGAGTAGACAACAATACCCAGTTGTTCTCGTCGTACAGCAGACTGGCTTTGAGGTTGGGATCACTCCGCATATTGCTGATCGCAGCTTCAGCTTGCTCTGTATCCCCTCGGCGGTAAAGATATTCCAACATGCTAGAGATCTGATCGCCTGCAAACCTGGCGTTGCGGCTGACATCTTCCTCCACCCGTTGAAACGCCTGAGAAGTCTCCCTTTGAATGCTCACCAAACCTAGCACCGTGCCAAAAATCAGCAGGGTGACGGGAATGGAGAACCGTAAAGACCAGGGAAAACGCTTCATAAAGCTGTGCCAAAGAGAATTTGCTGAGATTATAGTTGGACTTTCCGCACCCAGCGATCGTCCAGAAAGGGAGCTGGATCTACCGTTTTAGACAGGAGTTTATTTGCCATCATCACCTGGACAAGCCGCTTAGCCGATACCAACAGTGCTGGATCAACTCTTCCTAAAAGTTTTTGATTTTCCGCCAAGTTAGGAGAACGCAACCCCCGCAGAGATTCTAGAAATTGCTCAGGTGTCACTCCTGTCCGGGGAGCAATCCGACGGGCAGCATCTTGAGGATGTTGGCTCAGATAGGCAAGGGCACGAAAGCGACCCTCGACAAGCATCTGTACTGCGTCTGGATCATGGGCGATCGCCTCTCCGTGCACCACCAACACATCTACGATTTCTCCTGGAATTTGGGAGCTGTCGAATAATTGCTTGGCTCCTACGCTCAACAATTTGCTGCGGACTGGCCCAAACGTCACCACCGCATCCACACCCCCATTGTTAAAGGCTCGCTCCTGCTCGGATATCCCTAAGGACACAATTTGAATGTCTTGAGGTAAGAGGTTATTCTGTTCTAAAGCGCGAGTCAGGATATAAGCACCCAGCGCATTGGCTTCTACCCCCACTCGCTTGCCTTTGAGCGCCTGCAATGTAGAAATCTCTGGTTTCGCTAGGATCACATCTCCGCCCTCAGAAAAATCCATCACGGTGATAATCCGAACTTGAGGGTCGGTCACAGCCAAAACCAAAGCCTGATCGAGAGAAACTGCCGCTGCTTCCACATTACGATTGCGAAACCCTCGGATCTCTTCCGTCCCCGAAGGTAGATCAACCAACTGAATGGGCGTGTTGTTGTAGTAACCCAAGCTGCGGGCTAGATAGAGGGTTTCATAACCAGGCCAAAGATTCACCGCAACTCGGAGGGGTGGCGGTGGCACCTGGGTACAGCTTACTAGCACCGAGAAACTAAAAATCAGGGCGATCGCCACCAAGCCCAACTGTTGCTGGAGCTGCCAACCCCATCTTTTTGTGACTCGCAAAAACTTAGGTTGGCCTGGGGTTGGAGTTCTCGATCGGTTGCGAAAAAGTTGCATGTTCAAGTTGTGGGGGCGATCGCTGCTGCCTTAGATTTCCCGAATCCAGCTAGAGTGAAACCTCTACCATCAACTTTCTCAAAGCTCAATACGCAGTCCAGCGTAAGTGTTTAGTGCTGAGTGTAAGTGCTAAGGGCTGTCGCGACTTCAATCGTTAGACATTCATGCAGGAAGTCTATGGAATTGACATACTTAAACTATCCTTAAGGGGCTTTAAGGAGCAGATCAACACATACAAAGTCATTAGAATTAACGGCTAGAATATAAGATTTTGTATCATCGCCACTTAGGGTCTCATCGCCACAGCCGATCTAGCTGAACTCACCGAGAAAAAATTATCCGCAAGAAGTGCGAGTAGCGCGGCAGCTAAAAGGTAGCGGTTACTGCTGATAACTGGGATAAGTGGGAAACTGCACCATAAACGTGGTCCAGCCATCCCCACTCTCTACTTCCAGGGTTCCTTGCAGTTGTTCTATCAAACGTTTCACCAGAGATAAGCCTAAACCTGTACCTCCCTGTTTCCAGGGATCGGCATGAGGAATGCGATAAAACTTTTCAAAGATTCGCGGTAGTTGCTGAGCAGGAATCTCTGCTTGATTTCGCACCACAAATGCTATCCTTGCTTCAGTTGCTCGTACTTGCAAAACAATATCTCGATCTGCTGGCGTGTATTTGTGGGCATTGTGCAGCAGTTCTGTGAGCAGCCGCTCCAAGCTACTGTGATCAATGATCAAAATAGGTAATGAGGCAGGGAGATCGAACTGGAGATTTTGGCGATGGGCTTGGGCTTTGAGTTGCAGCGGTGCTATCAAGTTGGGTAGCCAAGCTAGGAGGTCGAGGGTCTCTGGGACAAAATTGCTGTAAAGGCTGTTTTCCAAACGCTGGAGATCCAGTAGATCATTAATCAGATTGATTTCGCGATCGCACTCAGTCTGTAAAATCTTGAGATATTTAGCTCTTTGTTCCGCAGTCCTAGCAATCATGAGCATTTGGGAAGCCATTCTGATATTAGATAAGGGTGTACGGAGTTCATGGGAGACCGTACTCAAAAAATCATCCTTGAGATGGTTCAGTTGGGCTAGCTCCTCCACCTGAACTTGAGCAGTTTGGTAAAGCCGCGCCTGCCGAATGGCGATCGCACATTGGTTAGCAACCTGCTGAACTAATTGAATCTCGGCTTCTCCCAGCGATCGCTCTCGCGGCATAAAGCACCAGAGATCACCAATCACACCTGCATGGTCGGCTATGGGACAAGCCAGAATTGCTACTTGGCTACGAATCGGGTCAGGAGTGAGTTCGCAAAATTGAAAGGTCTGTGCTTGGCGCAGTTGGCTATATCCTTTAGAAAAGTCTGACATCGGCACCACTTGCCCTGTCACCGAAGATACAGGTATTCCAGGAGCAGTATGTTGGTAGCGAATGATAGAGGTTGCTGCTTCCAAGTCATACATAGCCGTGTCGCAAGAGCGCAGCCCCAGTGCCAAAACTAGCTCGTGCACCACAGTCTGCAAAATCTGGCTTTCATCTAGGCTCTCTCGCACTTTGTTGCGAATTCGTTTTAAGGCGGTTTCAAAGAGCGATCGCTGCATCAGTTCTGCATTCAGCCTGAGAATTTCACGCTCTGCTTGCTTCCGAGCCGTAATATCACGCAGCAACCAACGGAGAGCGGTTGGCTGATCCTGACTATCTCGCACTATCGCTACGATTGCTGCCACATCAATGGTTAGCCCGTGTTGGGGTTGTAGCTGTATCTCCCATTCCTGCTGAGGAGATTGTTGCAGCAGTAACAACTTGCGGCGAAAAGCTGCTCGCTCTGCTTCAGCCACAAAGACTGCTAGGGGCTTGTAAAGCAGAAATACCTTAGATACCTGGAACAGCGCGATCGCAGCTTGATTGGCCTCCTGAATGAGGCCATTGGTATCCGTGACAATATAGCTGTCGGGAGCAAATTCAAATAGTTCTTGATAGCGCTGGCGTTCTTGGTTAATTAAAGCTTGTGTGATTTGCAACTCTTCATTTTGCTGCCACAGTTCCTCCTGAGCAACTTGCAGTTCTTCTAGAGTTGTAGCGAGTTGTTCATAAGTCAATAAAGGATTTAAGTGTTCTGGGGTATTGCTCTCAACAAAATTGTGATGAGACTGCCTAAACAACTCAATTTTTTTAATAAACTCAGGTAGGTCCATGTATCCCCAGATACTGTATTGCTGATAAAGGTATTACGCCGAGTCAACAGAACTCATCACAGTTTAGTCTGAAGGTTCTCACTTTCAATTGTCTCATCCTAACGGTTTATCACCCCCTCCCACAGGCCATATTCCATTCAAGAAATCCCATTCAATCAAAGTTCTACTTGAGATAAGTGCGTAACTGTTCCGCCAATATTTGTACGCAGGGCTGCTGCAAAATCGAGAAATGATCGCCCGGAATCGAGTGAACTTTGACTTCAGTTTTAGTTAAATCTTGCCAGCCAAGAGTGCGGTTTTGCCAACTTTGGTTGGGCGATCGCCCACTTTTAAATAGGGTAATTTGTCCTGAATAAATCTGAGGCACATAACGCTGAGCCGCCTGACTGTTGGCCTGAAAAATTCGCAGCATTGGACTTAACGCTAGCTCTTTCAGCAGCCTCAGTTGTGAGTCCGGAGAAATCAGGGAGGCAGCAATACCATCCGTTTTGCTCAGAGCCGTTTTGCTCAGGGCTAGAAGGGGTTGCAGGAGCGATCGCCCTATCTGAGTGGTCATCAGAGCAGCGATCAGCAGATAAAAGTAGTCTTTGCCAAAGGTGGGCAGAGATTTCAGGACCGTTGTCATCAGAAACCGTAAACTCTCCCCCAGAGAAGGTTGGTTGCTAGGAATGGGAGCGAGCGTGTCGAGTAGCGCTAACAGTGCCACTTCATGGCCCGCTTGTTGCAATTGCTGAGCCATCTCGAACGCCACCAACCCACCAAACGACCATCCCCCCAAATAGTATGGCCCCTGGGGTTGAACGGTGCGGATCGCCTCGACATAAAGCCTAGCCATTGCTTCAATGCTCGTCTGCGGTGGCTGCTGCCTCTCTAACCCTAAAGGCTGCACACCATAAAAGGGTTGCTCAGTTCCCATCTGGCGAGCCAGCTCGACATAAGGTAGCACCACTCCCATGACAGGATGAATACAGAAGAAAGGAGGCTTAGCCCCAAGAGGTTGCAGCGGTACCAACGGCGACCAAACCGGAGATGCCACACCAGATAACTGTTCTGCCAGTTGTTCTACCGTTGGAGCCAGAAACAACATGGACAAGGGAAGAGATTGGCCAAACTGTTGCTGCACTTGTGCCATCAACCGCAGCGCTGAAAATGAATCGCCTCCCAAAGCAAAAAAATTATCTGAGATGCTGACCTGTTCTCGTTTTAGAACCTCCGACCAGATCTGTACCAGCCTTGCTTCCGTCTGACTCCGAGGTGGAATCATTGCTCTTTCTGCCTCAGAAGTGGTCAGTTCAGGCAACGGCAAAGCAGCCCGATCGACCTTGCCATTGGGTGTAAGGGGTAGAGCTGGCAACAAAACCAGTGCGGAGGGCAGGAAATAATTAGGGAGACGCGATCGCAGAAACTCCCGCAACTCCAACTCAGTGACAGACTGTTGATCCTGCGGCACGATGTAGGCTACCAGACGTGATTCTTCCACACTGTCTTTGTGAGCGATCGCCACTGCCATCTGCACCCCAGGATGTTGTTGCAGCACCGCTTCAATCTCCCCCAGCTCAATCCGAAACCCCCGCAGTTTTACCTGGTTATCAGCCCGCCCCAAAAACTCAATCTCACCATTCGGGAGATAACGAGCGCGATCGCCAGTCTTATATAAAGGATGAGGGATGAAGGAGGAAGGAGGAAAAATGAAATGTTCAGCGGTTAAATCTGGCTGATTGAGATAGCCTTTTGCTAAGCCGCTGCCACCGATGTATAGCTCACCAACGACACCGATTGGCACAGGTTGGAGATGAGTATCCAGGATATAAATTTGGGTATTGGCGATCGGACGACCGATGGTAGGTTGAGCGCTATCTACCGTTAATTCAGCAACTGTGGCCCAAATGGTGGCTTCTGTAGGGCCATAGGCATTAAAGAACCGCCGACCCTGCGCCCAGCGTTGCACAATGGCGCTAGAGCAAGCTTCTCCCGCAGAAATCAAGATTTGCAGGGCTGGCAAAGCCTCAATAGGTAAAACTGCTAAAACGCTAGGAGGTAGGGTGGCATGGGTAATTGCATGGTGGCGGAGAAACTGGAGTAGATCGGCTCCAGGCAGGAGGGTCGTCTGAGGAGCTAGGTAAAGGGTTGCTCCATTCGCCAACGCCATAAGGATTTCAAAGATGGAAGCGTCAAAACAGAGAGAGGCAAATTGCAAAATGCGGCTATCTCCCTGTGGGTTAAACCATTGTCTCTGAGCCTCGATTAAATTACTCAATCCTCGATGTTCGACTAAAACACCTTTAGGTTGGCCTGTAGAGCCAGATGTGTAGATGACATAAGCCAAGTTGTGAGATGTAATCTGGTCACTTGGGTTGGCTGGGCTTTGTTGAGCGATCGCTCCTTGGGCTTGATCCAGACAAATAATCTGCGGTATTTGGTGATCAAATAAAGATAGATGCGGAGACTGAGTGATCAAAATCTTTACCTCTGCATCAGCCAGCATAAACTGCAAGCGATCGCGAGGATAGCTGGGATCGAGCGGCAAATAAGCACCACCTACTTTCCAAATTGCCAACAGACTAATCACCATATCTGGAGAGCGATCGACACATAACCCAACTAAAACGTCTGGCCCCACTCCTTGCTGTTGTAGATGATTGGCCAGTTGATTAGCCCGTCGGTTGAGTTCTTGGTAGGTGAGATGTTGACCTAGGTAGACCAAAGCAGTCGCTTCTGGAGTCCGCTCAGCCTGAGCTGCAAAGTATTGGTGAGCACAGAGATGGGGCACAGTCTCAGTAGCAGTCTGATTCCACTCCACCACCACCTGATGACGTTCTGCCTGCGACAACATTGGCAAATGCGTCACTCGCTGCTCTGGTTGGATCACAATGCTTTCTAGCAACGTCTGAAAATGCTTTAACAAACGGGAGATGGTGGCTGACTCAAACAGGTCGGTGCTATAGATGGCAGTGCATTTGAGGCGATCGCGGTCCTGATAAACATGCAGCTCTAGATCAACACGCACAGTCTCTGGATCTATGGGGAAATGACTAAGCCTTAAGCCAGGAAGTTCTAGCCGCTCCACAGGCGTATTTTGCAGCGTCAATACCACTTGAAACAAGGGATTGCGGCTCAATTCCCGCGCTGGCTGCAACGCCTCAACTAACTTCTCAAAGGGCATCTCTTGATGAGCATAAGCCGCCAATGTGGTTTGACGAACGCGGTCTAACAACTCCCAAAAGGTAGGATTACCAGACAAGTCAGTCCGAAGCACTAAACTATTCACAAAAAAGCCGATTAAATTCTCTAACTCGGTGCGGTTGCGGCTGGCGATCGGTGAACCCACCACCACATCGGTTTGCCCCGTATAGCGATATAACAGAGTTTGAAACGCTGCTAACAGCGCCATAAAGAGAGAGACCCCAGCGCGATCGCTCAATTTCTCTAAAGCGGCACTTAATTCAGGAGATAACTCTAGCTGTTGCGTGGCACCCCGATAACTAGAAACAACGGGACGGGGGCGATCGCTGGGCAATTGTAGTTCAGGGAGATCTTGAAGTTGCTGTCGCCAATAGGATAACTGCGACTCTAAAACTTCACCTTGCAGATACTCACGTTGCCAATGGGCAAAATCAGCATATTGAATCGGCAACTCTGGTAAGGGAACGGGTTGGTGTTTTAAGTAAGCAGCATAAAGGGCACTGATCTCACGAATGAGCACTGCGATCGACCAGCCATCCGCCACAATATGATGGAGATTGAGCAACAAGATATAATCTGCTGCCCCTAGCTGCAATAACTGCACCCGAAGTAATGGGCCTAGTTTGAGATCAAAAGGATATTGAGCTGCCTCTTGAGCAATTTTCTGAGCTGCTTCAATACCAGCCTCCGGGGTAGATTGTAGATCTGTGACCGATAAAGAGAAGGAGGCCCTAGGATGAATAATTTGAGTCAGTTCTCCCTCAACTGTATCAAAAGTAGTGCGGAGAACTTCATGACGTTGGATAATGGCCTGAAACGCTTGCTCTAATGCTCCTAAATCGAGGCTACCCTGCAATCGCACCGCCGCCGAAACATTATAAAAAGGATTTTCAGGGACGAGTTGATGTAGAAACCACAATCGCTGTTGAGCAAACGAGGCTGGAAAAACAAAAACTTCTTCCTGGCAGTCACTCAATTGGTTCTGGTTGATTTGGAGAGAAGAATTTTGCACCGCTCTATATCCCTCAATTGTGGTTCAGGGAGGAGCGCGATCGCCGATGGGCTTCTCTAGAAAGCGGCACGATCGCTGGCATTGCAGGCTGAGTTTGCCTAGCTTGTAGAGTGTCGATTTGCTGAGCCAGTTGGGCAATGGTGGGAGCCTCAAACAAACAGCGAAGCGGCAGTTCTACGGCAAACGCATCCCGAATTCTGGAAGTGAGCTGAGTTGCCAGCAGAGAATGCCCACCCAATTCAAAGAAGTTGTCATGAATGCCCACTCGCTTCACACCTAACAATTCTAACCAAATACAGACCAGCTGAGATTCTCTTGGCGATCGCGGTGTCACATATCCTTTAGCTGATTCCAGCGGGAGAGGCGCAGGGAGCCCCCGTCGGTCAATTTTGCCATTCGGGGTGAGGGGGAAATTTTCTAGTACCACAAAGGCAGCAGGCACCATATAATCAGGCAGTTTTTGCTCCAAATAGCGACGCAACTGGGGTACTAATCGTCTAGCTAACTGTGTTTGTAGCGGTTGGTTGGTGTAAGTGTGCCAAGGACGAACGGGAGCGATCGCTTCAGGTTCTATATATTCCCTCTGGCTCCAAACATCTGTATGCTGAAAGATGACATCATAGCGATCGAGGCCAATCGTAGACCAACTGACATTGACGTGATAATGTAGCTCTTGTTCTAAGCGCCACCAAGCTTCTGGTTCAATTCCTAGTTCTACCCACGGGTCTAGCGCGGCTCGCATTTGTCCTACAGTTTTCGGCCCCTCTGCCTCTGCTGACATCAACCAATTTGCCGCTTTTACCGCCGTCAGTACACGGGCATTGGGTATCCCTTGAATCACCAAAACCTTTGGTTGTATTGTCATCAGGTGCTGGCGTACCTTGTCTACAGTGATTGCATCAGTCCAATCCCAAATAGGGAGATCCTGAGGCGCAAGAGTCAGAGACGGTTTGTGACCAACTTCTCTATCTTTTGCCTTATGTAGGATAACGTTGTAGCGAAACTGGGTCATTTCATTGCCAGCATGACCACGGGTAAGCTGAACTTCTACCTGTTGAATTTGAGGAAAACGCGATCGCAATGCTTGAAAGAAAGCTGGATCAATCAGTAGTTCTGGCTCCTCAAACATAGCTCGTTGCACTCGTTGTTGGAGTTGCGATCGCTCTAATGTAGGATTAGCTTGATACAATTGCACATCTGTATGAAAAGCAGCCAACAAACCCAAATGCCGCACATCTCCAATAAACAGAGCGCCTCCCGGAGCCAAAGCTTGCAGCGCTCCCTCCAACACTTGTAGCAAATAATCCACGCTAGGGAAATACTGTACCACCGAGTTCAAAATCATGAGATCAAAATGGTTAGGCTTGATCTCCCTAAAGTCATTGGCCGATCGCTGTAATAGCTTTACTGATGGAAGTTGCAGTTGTGTCAACTGCGGTTGAATGGCATCTAAGGACGTTTGAGAAAAGTCTGTCCCCCAATACTCCACACAATGAGGAGCCAACTGAAACAGCAGCAAACCAGTGCCACAGCCTATCTCTAACACTCGCTCAGGTTTAAGTTTCAAGAGCATCTCGACTCGGCGATCGCCCCATTCTCGCATCTGCTCCGCTGGAATTGGTTGCCCTGTGTAGCTACTATTCCAACCTATGATATTGAACGTGGGAGCAGCAGCGCTATCGACAGGCTGAGCATAGGTTTGGTCATATAGGTTTTGCCAATGTTCTACCTGTTCCTGTTGTAGTTCTTGAACCAGTGTCCCCTCTTTTGACTCACTTTGGGGATAGAGAGAAACATAAGCCGTTAAGCGCTTGTCTCCTGCTGCTTCATGCACAGTCGCGATCGCCTCTTTCACCAACGGATGCTGGTTGAGTACGGCTGCAATCTCACCCAACTCAATCCGAAATCCTCGAATTTTTACCTGTTCATCTACTCGACCCATAAATTCCAACCAGCCATCAGGTCGGTAACGAACGAGATCTCCAGTTTTGTAGAGAGGAGTGAGGAGTGAGGAGTGAGGGGTATTCGCTGAAAGTGTTCCTGTAGGGTGAAGTGAGGGAGAAATAAAATGCTCAGCGGTTAACTTTGGTTGGTTGAGGTAGCCTTTTGCCAATCCGTCACCACCAATGTATAGCTCACCCACGACACCAACGGGTACAGGTTGGCAATGAGAATCTAAAACATAAACTTGAGTATTGGCAACAGGACGACCGATCGGCGGTTTTTTCTTATTATTGGTACTATCTGAGAGTTCAGCAACTGTTGCCCAAATCGTGGTTTCTGTAGGGCCATAAGCATTAAATAGCCGTCTCTCTCGAATCCATTTTTGCACGATCTCGGCGCTACAAGCTTCTCCCCCGGAGATCACAGTTTGCAGCATTGGTAGCTCATGGGCTGGTAGTTGAGCCAAGACTGCAGGCGGCAAGATGGCAGCAGCAATCTCCTGGGTTTGAATCAAGCGCACCAGTTCTGCTCCAGGCGATCGCGCTGCTTGGGGTGCAATATAGAGCCTGCCTCCCACCCCCAAGGCCATCAGCATCTCGAAGACCGACGCATCAAAGCTCCAAGAACTAAATTGCAACACACGACAACCGAGGGGCAAATTCAGGCTTTGCCGCTGTGCTGTCACGACATTACATAACCCGCGATGCGTGATCATGACTCCTTTGGGTATCCCTGTGGAGCCAGAGGTGTAGATCACATAAGCTAAATGATCGGTACTCACCAAACTTGGTGGCGCTGGCTGCTGCTGAGCCATCAGCTCCCAATCTTGGTCTAAACCAATCACCCGAACTTTCTGACTTTCCAAACCAGGTTTATCAATCTCCTTTTGCAGAGGAGATGAGGAAATTGCCAACAATTCCAAATGCGATCGCTGAGTTAGCAGCACTGCCACCTGAGCATCCTGCAACATAAATTGGAGGCGATCGCGGGGATACTCTGGATCGAGGGGCACGTAAGCAGCTCCCGCTTTCCACACACCCAAAATAGCAACCAGGATATCTAGAGAGCGATCGACACAGATGCCAACCAGCGTTTCCGGTCCTACTCCTAGTTGCTGTAAATAGTGCGCCAGTTGATTCCCGCGTTGATCTAGTTCTCGATAGGTGAGTTGCTGATCGCCAAACACTACAGCGATCGCGTCTGGTGTCTGTGTGGCTTGAGCCGCAAAAAGATCATGAATACAGGCATCTCGGTTGTACTCCACCTGAGTTTGATTCCACTCCACTAGCAGTTGTTGCTGTTCAGCGGCACTCAAAATTGGTAACTCAGCGATTTGCTGTTCTGGGTTGGCGATAATTCCTTCTAGCAAGGTTTGAAAATGCTCAATCATTCGCGTAATGGTTGCTGGCTCAAACAGTTCCGTACTGTATGCAACAAAGCCGCTCAAACCTTCCTGGGGAGTATCCCAGAGACCGCTCAACCCTTGCGTTTGCTCCCACAAATGAAACTCTAGATCAAACCGAGCGGTGCCAACATCTAGCTTCCAGGGAGACAGCATTAAACCTGGAAGCTCTAGAGGGGCCATTGGGGCATTTTGCAGCGCAAACACCACTTGAAACAGCGGGTTGCGGCTCAAGTCTCGCTCTGGATGCAGTTCTTCCACCAGCTTCTCAAATGGCACATCCTGGTGATCATAAGCTGCCAAAGCTACTTCTCGCGATCGCGCCAACAACGCTCGGAACGTCGGATTCCCAGAGAGATCAGTGCGTAGAACTAAACTGTTGACGAAGAAGCCGAGCAATCCCTCAATCTCACTGCGATTGCGGTTAGCAATGGGAAAACCGATCACAATATCCGTCTGTCCTGTGTAGCGATAAAGCAGCGTTTGAAATGCAGCTAGCAGAGTCATGAACAGCGTTGTCCCTGATTGCTGGCTCAGT
>DATNPE010000047.1:0-6882 GCA_036703355.1 Allocoleopsis sp.
TTGCAGCAGTTGCAAGCCTTAGGCCCGGAAAATGTGGAAAGTTTGAGGCAGCAGTTGCAAGCAGGTCCAGGCGAGAAAGCGATCGCCCTTTCCGCTACACAACCCCATCCCCACTGGCCCCGAATTCTTCTGGTCGCTTCATCTTGACACTGGCAGGCATCTGGGCCAAAGCTTAGCCGCTGCGAAACTTCCGGGGGCAATAGTCGTCAAAGTTTCTACCTCAGGTGATAGCAGTTAATCCTGAACCAGGCACCAGGATTCGGTAAACTACCTACAGAGATTTTGTTTCTCGTCCAGCCTGAGGTCTGACTCGATTGCTGTTTTGCCCTCCTGAACTTGTACGACCTATGCTGCCTTTTGCTCAATTGTCTCGTTCTACCTATCGTCGTCTCGGTGCCGCTTTGCTGGTTCCTGCCACGCTAGCCGCGATCGCTCTACCTGCTACGCTCAAAAGCGCTGAAGCTCAAACTGCACCAGGTCGGGCCCTTACCCTGCGATCGGATATTCAAGAAGCCAACGCCAAAACTGGGGTGGTGACTGCCCGTGGCAATGTGCAGATTACTTACCCCGCGCGTCAAATTCAGGCAACGGCGGCTCAAGCTCAATACTTTAGTCGAGAGCGTCGAATTGTCTTGAGTGGCAATGTGTACGTTTTGCAGCAAGGCAACAGCTTGCGGGGCGAAAATATTACATACTTAATCGACGAAGGCCGCTTTGTGGCGCTACCGCAAACCAGTAAGCAGGTGGAGTCGATTTATATTGTGGCTGACCCCGCTGCCACGCCACCCACCCCAGCGGCTGTCTCCAACCCGCCCTTCTAAGGTCCGTTTGGTGCTTTTGTTGACTCAGGAGCAGTAGCGTCAGGCGAGCTGCCTTTGATACCATCAAGGCCAATTGGTCTGCGATGCAGCGAGGTTGGGAGTAAACCGTTGAAAATTGTTCTGGAGAATATTCACAAGTCCTACGGCAAACGCACCATTGTCAATCGCGTCAGCCTGTCGGTTTCTCAGGGAGAAGTCGTGGGGCTGCTAGGGCCAAATGGAGCTGGCAAAACCACCACGTTCTACATCGCTACGGGACTGGAAAAGCCGAATCAGGGGCGGGTTTGGCTAGATAACCGGGACATTACTAGTTTGCCCATGCACTCCCGCGCTCGCTTGGGCATTGGTTACTTGGCCCAGGAACCCAGCATTTTTCGGCATTTGAGTGTCCGAGACAATATTTTGCTGGTGCTAGAGCAGACCAGAATTCCTCGGCGGGAGTGGCGATCGCGCCTCAACTACTTACTACAAGAATTTCGCTTAGAGAAAGTGGCTTCCACACTAGGAGTCAGGGTTTCTGGGGGGGAGCGGCGACGCACCGAAATTGCCAGAGCCTTGGCAGCAGGACGGGAAGGACCAAAATTTTTGTTGCTAGATGAACCTTTTGCAGGGGTAGACCCGATCGCTGTGGCGGAAATTCAAGAAATCGTCAGTCGATTGCGCGATCGCCAAATGGGGATTTTGATTACCGACCACAACGTGCGAGAAACCTTAGCGATTACCGATCGCGCCTATATTATGCGGGACGGGCAAATTTTAGCATCTGGCAATGCCGAAGAACTCTACAATAATCCCTTGGTGCGGCAGTACTACCTAGGAGACAACTTCCAACGTTAGCGTTGCGCCTCGGTGTTGCTGTTCGCCAGGATTTCGGCTTCTTATGACCAGTGTTGCAAAATCCTTTCAATTTTTGTTCTGGCCCCTGACTTGGTTGACGGGTGGCTTGTCCTTGATGGACCGCTACATCAGCAGCCAACTGATCATGCCGTTCCTGTTCGGGGTAGGGGCGTTTTCGGCGATCGCAGTTTCCATCGGCACTTTGTTTGATTTAGTTCGCAAGGTAACAGGGGACGATCTGCCACTGAATTTGGCAATTCAGATCTTTTTTCTGCGACTGCCAGAGTTCGTCGTCTATGCCTTACCCATGTCTACCCTGCTGGCGGCACTGATTGCCTACGGTCGGTTAGCAACCGATAGCGAGTTGATTGCACTGCGGGGTTGTGGGATCAGCGTGCGACGGTTGATCGTGCCAGCGCTAATTTTGAGCTTGGTTGTCACAGGCTGCACCTTTGCCCTGAATGAAGCGATCGCCCCCCAAGCAGCCTATCAAGCTTCTGTGGTCCTCAACCAAACCTTGAAGAAAGATCAGCCCACCTTTAAGGAGCGAGATATCTTCTATCGTGAGTTTAGCGATGTCAAGGAACCCAACGGCAAAACAGATCAAGCGCTGTCCCAGTTGTTTTATGCCAAACAATTTGATGGTCAACGCATGATTAACCTCACGGTGTTGACATTTAGTCAGAAAAACTTACAACAGATTATTTCAGCAAAATCTGCAATCTGGAATCCGACTCAGAACGTTTGGGATTTTTCGGAGGGAACAGTCTATGCGGTTGCTCCTGATGGCTCCTACAGTAGCATTCAAGAATTTCAGCAGCAGCCTTTCGCGATCGCTCGTACCCCGCTTGACCTGGCAACTTGGAACAAAGATAGCAATGAGATGAACATTGCCGAAGCCCAGCGGTATCTCTCTTTGCTGAACCAAAGTGCAGATGAGCAAACCCTGCGGAAACTGAGAGTCCAGATTCAGCGCAAATATGCGTTTCCTTTTGTTTGTGTTGTCTTTGGTCTCATTGGTGCGGTGCTGGGTGCTAAACCCGGTCGGACGAATCGCGCCACAGGTTTTGGTCTCAGCGTTTTGATTATCTTTGTCTACTACACCTTGGCGTTTCTGAGCGCAGCTTTAGGCCAAGCAGGCGCTTTCTCACCCCTCATGGCAGCTTGGCTACCCAATATATTCGGCTTCGGAGTCGGAGGATTCCTGTTATCTCGTTCTACCTAAGCAGGAGAATGAGATTGTAGAAAATGAGAGAAACGCGATCGCGTGACACCAATCACCTGATAGTTAGCTAACTATCACAAGGCTGAGCTTGGTCTATCACTGGAATTTGCGGCGGAAAATTGGATATTAACAGTAACGAGTTCCCGAACGTCACGATGCCTCCTGTTAACCTCTTGCCCTCTGCGCTCTCCGAACTATTTGCTCAAGTCAGCAGCACTGGCAAGATCACCTTAGCCGATCGCTATGGCATCCTGGCAGCCCTTCTCAGTGACGACATCAGCGAAGAAGAGCAATGCACAATTGACCGTTTACTACACGCCTTGAGACACCATCGGGTACAGGTCGTCAACGAATTATCGGTAGAGATGTAACTGCAATCAAACTACAGGGTGAGGATGATGGAAAGCAAAACTCAATCATTCATACGCTTTTTGCAAGAAGACTTAGCGATTCCCACGGCTGCCGTGACGTTGGCGTGGCAACACTCAGAGTTTCCCAACCTCATCCCCATGATGCTGTGGCAATACGGTTTAGTCACCTTGACCCAGCTCGATCAAATCTTTGACTACCTAGAGCAACATAGCTTGACTTGGCTCTGATTGTGCCCTGCCGAAGCACCTCGTTGATAGGCTTCATCCAGCAACTCAAAGGAGCGCCCGGAGATTAGTGCACCTGCTTCAAAGGCTATTATTGCCGCGATCGCCCGTTGAGGAATTTTAACGAAGTAACCGACCGCAGCTCCTAAGAGTAACGCCGAGCCACCGACCAAGCCCCAGAAGCCCGCCTGTAACCAAAGAGGAAACATTAACTGGTTTTGTTGTCTTGAAGAGTAATTTTTACCAATAGCAAATCTCTACCTGAGCTAACTTCCATCAGGAGAGATAGGTTTGAGATCTAGAGAAATAACGCAGGACGACCGGATTTCTGTATTGCGATAGAACTCGTCATTGCGATCGCTGCCTAGCATGATCGAAAGCATACCTCAATCTATCCATACTGCTGTGTCAGGATGTAGAGCGATTTGAGGTCAAGGCTGATGATTGGAGAGACAAATATGAAAGTTCCTTTAGAAGTTAGCTATCGTGATGTTGAAAAAACAGCCGCGATCGAAGCCTTAATCAATGAAAAAGTTGCCAAACTAGAAGAAGTCTGCGATCACATCAGCAGTTGTCACATTGCTGTAGAAAAAATCCACGATCGCCCCCGTAGCGGTTCTCCCTACCGAGTCCGAATTGATCTGACCGTTCCTCCGGGGCATGAATTAGTGGCTGACTCTAATCCTGGGGAAGAAACCCAATATGTTGAACTCGATACCGTGATTCGGGATGCTTTCAGCGCCGCTCGTCGCCAGCTCCAGAAACTCAACAAACGTCAGCACGAAAGTGATAAGGCTCAAAATCAAGAAGCTTACGAGACAACCGCTCTCGTGAACAAAATCTTTCGCGAAGAAGGATACGGATTTCTCAAGACTCTAGACGGACAGGATATCTACTTCCACCGCAATAGTGTGCTCCATGACGACTTCGATCGCCTAGAGATCGGTACAGGGGTACGCTTCTTTGTGGAAGATGGAGAAGAAGGCCCCCACGCCACTACCGTCAAAATTGTTGATAAACCAGGTGTCACCGTTGGAAAGTCTGACCAATCCCTGATTGAACCCCCTCTGGGTTGGCAATAAGACCCAAATCAGATTTTAAGTTTGCCTTGAGTGGTGTGGGCTTTGTCTCCACCACTCAGAATTATGCAGTTTTACACGCTGTTCAACCGTTCGCCGTATGATAAAAAATCTCTTAGAATCCAGACTAAAAACTTAAATCTGAACACTGGGTTAATACTGAAACAGCTTTTTTGAATTGAAAAAATATTAAATCAATTCAGTAAGACCTGCAAGAAAAAAGAAGTTTTTAGAGATCAGCAATTCTTGACTTTTGGGCATCCTAAAGTAAGAGCTGTATCGCGATACATCCTCACCTTAAAAGTCAAAATCGGCGCTACTTCATTCAAGGCCGAGCATCAGTTATGAGGAGTATTGACGATGCAATGGTTGCCATTTGCCTTGGGAGCCTATTTGTCTTGGGCGTGCTGTAACTTACTTTCCAAAATTCTGATTAGTCAGCATGTTAAGAGCCCAAGTGTCAATCTGATCACGATGGGCGTTTGGAATTTACTGCCCCTACTGTTAATTCCTATTCATGGGCTAGTAATACCCAGCTTTCATCTCATAGCGCTAGGTCTAACCACAGGTATCCTTTATCTTTTAATTTTGATTCCTTACTTCAAAGCTCTGGCGATCGAGGAGGCTTCGCGAGTCATTCCTTTATGGAGGCTCACACCGCTGTTTATCTTATTGTTTTCAACGGGCTTTGTGCAAGAATCGCTCAACTCCTATCAATTGGTAGCATTTTTTATGCTGGTGGTGGGAGGCTTCTTGGTTTCAATTAAGCAAATGTCTGATTTTTTGAGACCTAGTAAAGCCTTTTATTTAATGCTGTTTTCTAGTGTCGTCAGTAGCCTTTATTGCTTAATTGCTAAGTCGATTTATACTCAGCTGTCTTTCTATGATGGCTTCACTTTAATTAGAACCAGTGTGGCTTTTTGCTTAGTCGGGTTACTCCTCATTCCTCAAAACCGAATTGAGTTCGCCGCGACAATGCGCCAGATGACACCTTATGTCAGAAACTTAATGATTCTGAATGGTTTACTAGATTTCTCTGCCTTGGTACTTTGTAATTTTGCCATGTCGATCGCGCCTGCTTCTCTAGTCAGTGCTTCTGCTGGCATTCAAGCTGTGTTTGTGTTGGCTCTCTCAATTCTATTGTCTATTAAATTTCCCAAGCTGCTCCAGGAAGATACTAGTCGGAGTGTCTTGACCCAAAAAGGCATTGCGATCGCTCTGATTATCGTTGGCACTGGCATTATTAGTTTTCACTAAGTCAGTGCCAGCAGGCTGACTATGAGGTTTTAGGATCAGAATACGTCCTTAAAGCTTGGTAGAGCGAGGTCAGCACCAAACCTTCAATCGCTGCAATCACAAAGGTTCGAGGCTGACGGCAAATCAAGGTGCAGCTAAGTTCAAATAAGAAGTTACCTAAAATAATCACCAAGGCAGCAAGCAAAGCACTTTTAGTGTATCGCTTGGGTAGCCACCAAAGCCCTAGCAACAGTAAGCCAGTCGCGATCGCTCCACTAAAGCTTTGTTGCCACTCTACCAATTCTCGAAATTGCCAACTTGGCGGCATTGCCAAAGTTTTTGTAGGTACTATGATGGCTTGAAGCAGCTTGAGCACAGCAATACAGATCATCCCACCTCTAGCACTTTGCTCATACTGTTCAGCGCTGGGGATAACTCCTGCCAAAGGCTGTCCATTTAAGGTGATGTGCAAGTAAGGCTGAAATGCCATTCCCAGAATTTTGAAGCTGGGCACCTGTTGAATTTCTAAGCGAGAACCGTCACTGAGTAGAAAGGTATGTGGCTCTGAAAGTTGGCGTCTAGGGATTCTACTAATCACTTCACCATCAAGGCGCACCACGATTCTAGAGCTAAAAAATCCCCAAGAAATATCGAGTCGTAAGGAGCCGCCCTCTTCTAACGCATACAGTTCTCGCTGATCGCACATATGAAAATGATGGAAATTATGTCTATCTAACCATTTAACTTCAGCAAAGGAATGGCCTTTTGCGGAAATGCTTCCTCAAGACAGGGGCAACCGCCTAAAGCTAACCTTGAGCTAAGTAATCCGGCAGAGCAAGTTGAAATAAACTGTATCTCAACATAGTTAGAAGTAAAAAGGCTTTTAGATGTCAAAAGATCAATCAGTTTCAACAAAGTCAATTGTAAAAAACAGAAATCTGATAGCAGAAAAGATTAATCGTAGACCCTATGGCTCGAGAGTTGATTTTGTGTTAAGTAGCGCATATAAATTCGGTTTCGATGGCGAAACTTCCCTACTGCTTCATGAGGAGCTAATTATCCGCTTCAAGCCACAGACAAATCAACGC
>DATNPE010000048.1:0-4014 GCA_036703355.1 Allocoleopsis sp.
GGTCTTTCAATTCTGCAAAAAGCCGTCCGTTTTCCACAGTGCCATCTGATTTCACATCGAAAACACGAATGTAGCTTTTTTCCGAATCATTCACATACAGTTTTTTCTCATCCGGTGACAAAACAATACCATTCGGGCGCAAAAAATCTCTAACTAACAGGGTAAGTTGTCCACTCGGTGTCAGTCGATAGACACCATAAAAGCCAAGTTCCTCCTGCTCGGATTCAATACCATAGGGGGGGTCGGTAAAGTAGATGCTACCATCTGATTTGACCACGAGGTCATTCGGGCTATTGAGCCGCTTCCCCTCATACTGACTGGCTAACGTGACCACCTTACCATCTTGCTCCGTGCGGGATACGCGACGATTACTATGCTCTGCTGTAATCAATCGCCCCTCTCGATCAAGTGTGTTGCCATTGGCATTTCCCGAAGGTTGGCGAAATATCGTTAGTTTTTTATTGGGTGCCCATTGATAAATTATGTTGGCAGGAATATCACTAAGAAGCAGAAAGTTTTGGGGGTGCCAAACTGGCCCTTCTGTAAACTGTAAGCCAGAAGCTACCTTTTCTACCTGAGCCTTGTTAGGGAAAATTGCTTGCCAACTATCGTTGTTGCCTGTACGGTTGGATATTGCAGATTTTTGCAAGGATTTCGGACCAGAGTGCGCGCATCGAAACCCTAAATCATTCGTGGCATCAGTAAGACTGTTACTTGGTACAGTGGTCAACACAGTAAACAACAGGCTGGATAGAGCTACCTTGAAAATAATAGTAGTCATGTTAACGGCATTTCTCATTTGCGGCGAATTCTACCAAAAAGTGTTTAGCCATTAGCTTTTTCTATTGGATTAACTCAAAACTCAAAACTCAAAACTTTGAATCAGAGATTATGAGCAAAGTGAACCAAAAGGTTGTTCCCTCTCCATGACGACTTTTGACGCCTATTTCACCGCCATGTGCCGTGATGATTTGACGGCAAAGATATAACCCCAACCCTAAACCTGTATAGGGACGATGTCCCTGAGGTAAGGTTTTGGCATCCTTACCCCGGAAGTAAAGTTGGAACAGGCGATCGCACATGTCTTGACTCATGCCAAGGCCATTATCCGCAACTGTGCAGTGCATCATCCCTTTCTCAGCGCGAGCATTCAACGTGATGCTAATTCCAGGTGGATTATGATTTAAGGCATTATTCAGCAGATTTTCAAAAACTCGCCTAAGCTGCGCTGAATCAGCACTCACAGCAGGCAAATTAACGGGAATTCGATTAATTAAAGTCGCCTGATTTTTTGTTGCCAGTGGCTCGAAATCTTCAAGCAAAATTCGCACGAGTTCACTCAGTTGTAGCGATTCTTGCTGTAAAGTAACTCCTGCCACTTCGCGGGCATGAACTTCTAAGAGCGAGTTAATTAGACGCAGTTGGCGATCGCTACTTTGCATCATTCGCTCTAGAACTGAGCAAGGAACTGAAATTGTTTGTTGCCCGCCAAGGTTTGAAGGTTGATTGTTTTCCGAACTTTCACTCTGGGCTACACCTCGCTGCGCTGGCTCCTGTACAGGCGAACGGCTGTTCGCCCCTACAACTCCTGACTCCTGACGATTGAGCAAGTTATTGAGTACCATTAACCAACCCAGAACAGGAGTCCGCAAGTCATGGGAAACAGCGTGTAAAAACACATCTTTGAGCCGATGTAACTCTTGAAGTTCGGCGTATTTTTGCTTGAGTTCTTGGGTACGTTCTTCGACTTGTCGTTCTAAGTTGCTATTGAGAGCTTGGACTTGTTCGTAAAGCTGAGCTTGCTGAACTGCGATCGCAACCTGTGTGGAGAGTGCGCCCAGTAAGTCAACTTCAAAGGGTAGCCAATGACGGGTGCGATCGCATTGGTGAGCAACCATAACTCCAAACAGCTTTTTGTCGCTAAGCAGAATGGGCACAGCTAAGCAAGCTTTAACCTGATAGTGAGTAAAGTACTGCGCCCGTAGTGGGGAGACGTTTGCTCGAGTCGTATCGTCGATGACTTGAAGATTACCTGATTCAAAAAGCGCTTTAATTTCTCTAATATAGGCTGGGTTACTCTGCAACGCCTCTAAAATTGAACCCCAATTCGGTGCCACTGATTCCGCCGCAACGTTGCCTTGCAATTGTTCGTCAATGCGAGTCACGAACACGCGATCGCACTCTAAAAATTGTCGCACTTCTGCAACAGTAGTCTGAAGAATTCGCTCCAAATCGAGGGATTGCCGAATCCGTAAGGCAATTTGTCCCAATAAGCGATCGCGCTCAGTACTCAGCAGGCGCTCTTCTTCCGCACGTTTGCGCTCAGTGATGTCCCGCACGATGACCAATACTTCGTCATCCCCACAAACAACTATCCGCGCTTCCCAGAAACGCTGCTTCCCATCAATGGGTAAGTCGTATTCTAGAGTTTGCATGGTTCTAGTTGAGAGGGCTTGCGCGATGAGCCGCATAATCGATTGGGCAAGCGGTGCTGGTAAAACCTCCTCGACTTTTTTTCCTAGTAATTCACTAGCAGGTACCACTAAGTCATTGGCGTTTTCCGCATGACAATCGATATAAGTACCATCTTCACTTAAGCAAAAGATTAAATCAGGGAGAGCATGAAGCAGAGCGCGATTTCGGGCTTCACTTTGACGCAGGCTATCTTCAGCTTGCTTGCGAGCCGTAATATCTCGAACTCCTACCACACGGGCGGAGCGTCCCTGATAACTAATGCTTTTGGCTGAAACCTCCGCGATAAATGTGGTGCCATCTTTTTTTAGCCCCACAACTTCCAAGGGTTCATCGGAGGGGAATTGCGCTCTTAGTTGAATGATATCCCGCGAACAGGGAGCGGTAATCTGGAGTACGGATTGGTTAATTAGCTCAGCTTTGGAGTAACCAAAGAGTGCTTCGGCAGCATAGTTGACATCGAGAATCGTGCCGCGATCATGAATCATTACAGCTTCAAACGTAGCCTCAAAGAAACTCTGCAAACGCCCTTCACTTGCCCTTAACTCCTCCTCCGCTAGCTTATGGTCTGTGATATCCACCAGCACCCCATCCCAGAGCAAATCCCCGTTCCTATGTCTCTCCAAGCGAGAGGTACCTTGAACCCACTTCAGTTTGCCTGATGGAGTGACAATCCGACCCTCCCAGTTCCAAGGCTCACCCGTAGCCGCAGACGCTGCTATCGACTGTTCGTAAGCCTCGCGGTCATCGGGGTGGATTAAATCGCAAAGCATCTGAAAGTCAGCTAGAATTGCCTCTGGTTCTAACTCATACAGTTCTCGACACCCAGAACTGGCATATAGAACTGAGCGGGAACCATCGGCACGTTGTAGAAACTGGAAAATCATCCCCGGTACGTTGGCGGCAATTTGTTCGAGTCGCAACTGGCTCTGCCGCAGAGCATCTGCTGTCTGTCGCTGAGCAATGCAGGAGCCAAGGGTTGCCGCCATTACCATCAAAACGGCAGACTCATCCTGTGACCAGTGGCGCTCCGACTGGCAGTCATCAAAGCCGATGAAGCCCCAGAGTTTACCGTTAACGGGGATCGGGACAATCAAAATTGACAAAATTCCTTGCGGTTCTAACAATTGCCGTTCTGGCGCGGATAAGTCTCGAACTAACCCATGACAAGAGTGTCCGAGAGACAGTGCCTCATACCACCGGCTCATGCCAACATTAGCAAAGGTAAGATTCTGTAACTGGGGATTGTTAATTTCAGCCGTTACGGTTTCCCTTGCCCATTCAAACCGCTGGCTCATTGCAGGTTCGCCCGTTTTTGGATGGGGCTGAATTTCAAAAATATAGACTCGATCTACATGGGTTACTTGTCCTAAAGTAGCTAATGCTTGTGCGATCGCAGTTGTCAAGTTGTCACTTATCAACAGTTGGTTTGTTGCTTGTGCCACCCCTTGTAATAGATTCGGATAAGGATGAACGGCGACACCATCAGTCTGCCAGCTTGTTGAGGGTTCGATGTTGGGGGGCTGGGCTTGAGTCATTTCA
>DATNPE010000049.1:0-5635 GCA_036703355.1 Allocoleopsis sp.
CTGCCGGCTACGTGATATCCAATCCGTTCAAGTGCCCGGTGGCATCTCCGAAGTGATCCATCTTCGTGCCCATCCGGTCCATCATCGTGAGGAACAGATTGCACATCGGCGATAGTTTGACCTTTGGGGACAAGTTCGGTATAGCTTTGCGGTGTAATGCCCAGATAGCGCCGACTTAAGTCGGTCAAGTTGTGGCTATCGTCGGGATTAAGCACATAACTTGCCAGCATGGTATCAAACACCACACCTGTTAGCTCAATGCCTTGACAGCGAAACACCAGGCGATCGAATTTAGCATTTTGTAGTGCTTTAGGGTATTGGGCGCTTTCCAGAAAAGGACGCAGCGCTTCTAGAGCTGTAGTTTTGTCTAAATTCGGGCCAGTTTTGTGTCCTACAGGCAGATAGGCCATGTCACTCTCGCCGGGTCCCCAGCAGCAGCCGATGCCGACTAGTTCAGCATCTCGCGGCTCTAGATCACTGGTTTCGGTATCCCAAGCCACGGGTGTAGCGGCATCAGTAAAAGCTTGCAACCGCTGCACCAGTTCGGCTAACTGCTCTGGTGATTGGATAATTCGGGGCTGGATGAGCGTAGGGCCTTGCTTCTGCTGCTGGGCTGCGTCGGTTTCCTCAGCACTAAAGAAAGCTAAATCGTCGCTCTCAAAATCGGTGAGAAACTGATTTGTGCTGGCGGTTCCTGCTTGACTGGCTGATGCGGCTGCCACACCGTCGGCTTCTGAGAAATCTTCACTGGCATCGTTGTCGCCTTCGGTTCCGCCAAAGAGTCGTTGCAGTTTTAGAGTTTTTTTCAGTAGAGACTGAAACTCTAGTTTTTCTAGCAATGGCACCACAACATCGCGATCGAACCCTTTGAGCTGGCAGTCTTCCACGCTCACTTCCAGCGGTACATCCAGGTGGATTTGCGCCATCCATTGCGAGTGCCGCGCATCCTCTCGACCTGCTTCCAGCTTTTGCTTCACGGCTCCCTTGAGTTCATCCAAGGAGGCATAGATCTGCTCTAGAGAGCCATAGGTAGTAAGCAACTGCACCGCCGTTTTAGCACCGATGCCTTTGACACCAGGGATGTTGTCAGAGGAGTCGCCACAGAGGGCTTTGTAATCGACGACTTGACTGGGTAAGATGCCCAACTTGGCTTGCACTTGCTCTGGGCCAAACTCGTTGGGGTGTCCAGTAGTGCCACGGGCAAATGGGTTGCCTAGATGTAGCACTTTAATATTTTGGTTGAGGTCAATCAGTTGAAATAAGTCTTGATCACCGCTCAAAATTTTGACCGGATACCCTGCCGTACTGGCTCGCCGCGCTAGCGTCCCAATCACATCATCAGCTTCGTAACCAGGAGCGGTAACGACGGGCAAGTTCAGGGCTTGTAGCAATTCCTTCAGGTTTTGCAGATCGGGCTTGAAATCTTCTGGCGTTTCTGGACGACCTGCCTTATAGGTTTCGTCGGCATCGTGGCGGAAAGTGGGCGCACTCAGGTCAAAGGCGATCGCCATGTAGTCTGGCTTCTCGGCTTCCATCACTTCTAGTAGCGCTTTGAGGAAGCCATAGGTCACGCTGGTAGGAATGCCCGTGGAAGTGCGTAATCCCCCATCTCGCCCCTTGGCGAAGGCAAAATACGAGCGAAAGGCCAAAGAGTGACCATCCACTAGAATCACTTTGGAGGGCTTTTGGGAAGGATTGGAAGTAGACAAGTCAGGAGCAGAAGTAGATTGAGCCATAGATCCCATTCTAACGAGTTCCGCTGATCACCTGGGTTTATCGTTGCGGTTATGGTTGCCGAGAGAATCGTAGGAATTTTCTACCTGGGCTTCGTCAGTATCGACATGAATAATCGTTTGAACAGGGCCATAGCACTCGCGAATGGTTCCTTCCACCCGCTCGGCGATGACACGGGCTGCCCCCATAAATTCGGGGTGTAAAACCAGGTGCATTTCCACAAACACTTGCCGACCGACAATGCCACGCGATTGAATTCGGTAGCAGTGGGTGACGCCTTCCACTTGCCGAGCCAGTTGCGCCAAAATTTCTGGAGCGATCGCCACTTGCCGCACCAGAAGAGGCAGTTGCCAGTTAAGCAGTCGCCAACAACTGCGGATCGCGGCAAAAACCACCCCAATTGCCAGTAGCGGATCGAGCCAGACGTAGCCGCGCCAAACCCCTACTAAGCCCATCAGCACCACCACACTTAGCCAAGCATCTTGCAAAATATGGTTGGCATTGAGCCGTAGGGCCACACTTTCTAGCACTCTGGCTTCGTAGCGCTCAAAGAAAGCGAGACAAATGCCAATGGCGATCGCCACACCCAACAGTTGAATCAGAGGCAAATTAATGTTGACGGAAAACGGCATCACGCCATTGCGAGTCGAAGCTTCTAACTGTTGAAATGCAGCCCCAAGCAAGTTGAGGCTAGAGAACCCTAACAAGGCAACGACAAGCAAGGCTCCTGCTGATTCCAATCGACCATGACCCCATACCTCGCGTCCAGAGGTGCGATAGGGAGACGTAACGGCCAAGATACTGAGCAGCGTACTAAAACCATTAATGAAGGTATGGACCGATTCTGCTAATAAGCTGAGGGATTTGGCTGCCCAGCCAGCCCAAACTTTCACTGCAAAAATGAGCAGTGTTAACCAAAGCGTAGCCAATAAAACTTGATGAATCGCGCGACGGCGACTGTATGCCTCTGCCATAGACCCAAAGGCTATCACAATTTATTCCTGCATCATTGAA
Source organism: Allocoleopsis sp. (assembly GCA_036703355.1). GTDB lineage: Bacteria > Cyanobacteriota > Cyanobacteriia > FACHB-46 > FACHB-46 > Trichocoleus. Next base: position 2,749 of record DATNPE010000049.1, read on the forward strand.
TGATTTGATTCTAAGGAGTTAGGAAAGTTCTGCCTCTAGGGGCTTGAGCCTCCTCAGTTGATGAAGCCGAGTTGATGGGAGGCCAACCCGATCGCGCCTCCGGCGAGCACGAGCCAAGCAGAGTTGATTTTGAACCGGAACACCGCGATCGCACTCAAGATCGCCACGACAACCATCACCCCATCAGTGAGGGCGGCTTGTCCCAACGTGTAGGTCACGCCTGCCATCAGTCCCAGTGAAGCAACATTCACTCCATCCAGAAAACCGCTGGCCCAGGGAGATTGGCGCAATTTGGTCACCCAAGGATTTACCAACCACACCAACCCAAAAGCAGGGAGAAAGATGCCAACAGTTCCCGCGATCGCCCCAACATTGCCTGCCAGTAGATAGCCAATGAACGTGGCCGTTGTGAAGACTGGTCCTGGTGTCATCTGACCGATGGCAATGGCATCTAAAAGCTGCTGAGAGGTGAGCCATTGGTGCCGCTCAACCAAATCTCGTTGCAGGAATGCCAGCAGAACGTAACCGCTGCCATAGAGCACACAGCCAATTTTGAGAAAGAACAGAAAGACGCTGACCCCACTCACTGCCCCACTAGCGGATGGAATGGCGGCTGTTGAGGTGCCGATCTGGGCCATTGCTTCCGAAAACGGTAACAGGAATGCTCCAGCGGTATTGCCTCGGCCAGACCCGTTTTTCACAAGCATGACCGCAACACCCAGCAAAACAAGAACCAAAATTTCGTTCATCCCAGCCAAATAACTCGCGATCGCCACCACCCCTGCAATCACCGTGGGCCCGTCTTTAGCGGCCTTTCTACCCAGATTCCACACCGCCTGAATCACGATGGCAATAATCACAGGCTTGATACCATAGAGCAGCCAGCTGACTTGAGGCACCGTTTGATAGCGAGTGTAAATAGCAGCCAAGGCCCAGACAATCAGCATGGCAGGCAGAATAAAACAACTTCCTGCCACCAGTAAGCCGCGCCATCCCGCTCGTTCGTAACCAATGTGAATCGCTAGTTCTGTAGAATTGGGGCCTGGAATCAGATTGGTGACCCCCAGCAGATCCAGCAGTTTCTCCCGACTCATCCACTGACGGCGGCTGACGACCTCCTGATCCATCAAGGCAATGTGGGCAGCAGGTCCACCAAACGCGATCGCTCCCAGGCGCAAAAACACCGTTGCCAGTTCTATTAAGGAGGGTTGAGGGGCAGAAGTTAGGGCGCGATCGCCATCTATGGCCTGCTCTACCTGGATCTCCTCAGGTTCCTGTGTCACTATGACTCTCCCGCTGCTGCGATGGTGTTAGGAAGGATTTTGCCAGATTCAACGTTCCACCGTTGTTTTGGTGACCTCAATTGCGCCTCTCAGTAGCCTAGTGAGCGACCGTTTGGCTGCGCCTGATACCCTGGGAATTGAATAGCAAACCAGCGACCCAGTTCTGCCAGTTAGCATCTCAGGAAGTCACGATGCAAAACACCACCACTCAACCTACTACGGCAACTTCTAAACAGGTCACACCTAGAGATATTCAATTACTAGTTTTGGATATTGATGGCACGATCGCCGGAATTTCTAATCAGGTGCGTGAACCTGTAAAGCAAGCCATTCGAGCAGCTCAAGCAAAGGGAGTGAAAGTTGCGATCGCCACAGGGCGGATGTTTTGCTCGGCCTTGCGCTTTCACCAAGCCGTGGGTTCGGATTTACCGCTACTGGCTTATCAGGGCGCTTTGATCAAAGACACACAAACTCAACAGGTGCGTCGGCATTGGCCTGTCTCGAAGGAAACCGCGCACCACTTGTTGGATTATTTCGAGCAGCCAGAGTTGCGATCGCTGCTATCCGTGCATTTCTACATCAATGACCAGCTCTACGTCCGAGAAATCACACCAGAAACCAAAATCTACGCCGAGCGATCGGAAGTGGAGCCGATTGCCGTGGGTGACCTGCGCCAAGTCTTGACGGATGAACCTACCAAAGTACTGGCTCTGAGCGATGATACAGAAGTTATTGAACGCTTATTCGGTGGGTTGCGTCAGCGTTACACCCCGGCGGAGCTGTACCTGACTAAATCAGTTGCCACTTTCTTTGAAGCGACCAATCCTTTGGTAAATAAAGGTGTGGCTGTCAAGCATTTAGCCGAAGAGATTTTGGGCCTAAAAGCCGAAAACGTCATGACCGTAGGCGACAACTTTAATGATGTGGAAATGCTGGAATACGCAGGAATTGGCGTGGCAATGGGCGATGCCCCAGAGGACGTAAAAGCGATCGCGGATTGGGTGGCTCCCAGTGTGGAGGTAGACGGAGCTGCCGCTGCGATTGAAGAATTTGTGCTGTAGGACCTGGTAACAAATTGAACCAATTTATTTTTTAAAATCAGAAAGGGCACCGACGACTGGCCGTGTTTCGTCTCGGTGCCCTGACTGGTTCGCTCCTCACACAAGAGCTAATATAACCGACCGACACAGCTTTGTCACCCCCTCTTCATATAAAATTCATAAGATACAGCGCTAGGTAGCTCCAATCTGGAGATTCTGTGGTATGGGCTTAGAGCCATGCCTGTGGTACCTGGAAGGTTTGCAGCAAGTTTACACCTTCCGGTGGCTACCAATTCTACAACTCGGTAGGTGCCGTCAAACCGAGACCCTCCCGCAGCAGGAACTGTAACAGGAGTTGGGTTGCCAACACTAACCCTAGCCGCGCTTGCACCAAATCTGGGTCTTGTCGCTGCGCCTCCCCCCAGAAACGACAAGTGTCATAGAAATGGAGGAAGGCTTGAGCCAAAGCCGCTGCTAATTTCTCAACTTTGAATTGATAGAACTGCCATTCCAGCGTTGGTGAGGGAGCGATCACCGCCCCCCTTAAACTGCCCAGCTCATCCA
>DATNPE010000050.1:0-2416 GCA_036703355.1 Allocoleopsis sp.
GCAAGTTCCTCAACCTTAGCAGCAACCTCATGTTCGGTTGCTTCAGACTGAGGTTGTTTGGGAAAATGCTCGTCGAGAATGGCGGAGACGGTTTCAGGATGAATGCGGCTGTAGCGAGTTTTGTCAGGCATGATCACCATGTTGGGGCCTGCCTTGCAATGCTTCATGCAGCCCGTTCCCTTAATCGTCACTTGATCGGTGAGACCGCGATCGCTCAGCTCTGACTCCAACATCTGACACAACGCACGTCCGCCTCGCTTCATGCAATCGGATTTTTGGCAAACCAAAATCGTGGCTTGACCTGTAGCTTTAGCGGGGGCAGGAGCTGCTTTAGGGGGAGCTACCGGAGCCGCTGCACCCGGAACAGCGGGGTAAATGGCATAAGCTTTGAGCTTGGGTAACCCAGTTTTAGAATCTAACTTTTGCTCGCCCGTAATCCGAATCCAGTCACCCTGAGTTAGCACTTTGCCTTCAGCAATAAAGGAAGCCACCACGCTGGCTCGCGACTCTTTAGATAATTTGATGCAAACCTCACCTTCAGGAGTCGCCACACGGATACGCTTAAACTTGTAGCCTTCCATCTCAAAGCCGAGAAAACGCCCTTCTAAGCTGAATTCTGATTGGCCGTATTTGGACTTACCCATGACGAGATCCTAAAGGTTGATAGGTTTGCTTTTTCTTAAAGATGTCGTTGCCAGAACTATTGATAGAAGCTTGATGCAGTTTGATTAAATTGTGCTAAGTATTATTGCTTAATAAATCAGCCTTCATATTGATACTTGGGAGTGTTTAGGCTTTTAGTTGCCAACAGAGATCCAACCAATCAATCAACTCACTACGAGTAGCCGTCAGTTGCTGAATCACGCTCCGCAGTTGAATTGCATCTCCCACGGTTTGGACTTCCACTGACAAGGTGCCATCTGCCGCACACCAACAATGCACCCCAAGCTCTTGCAGTCGTTGGTACGCTTGCCAGCGATCGCAACGAGAAACCCTCACGACTTGTCCTACCTGGGAGTTGAGACTGGATTGGTTCATAAGCTGTTTTCCTAAATGCAATAGATTCTTAGTTGCAGGAGCCAAAGCAACTTCAGAGATGAGTGGGGGTGCTGCAAAGTCGTTGCAAGTAGACTGGAACTGCGCTTGGCTATTGACTAAATACTGATAACAGCAGCAAAATTCCGTACTCAAACCAGGCGATCGCACCAAACCAATACCATTAGGTTGCCCAAAGTTGGACCGATATAAGGTATTAGTTCTGCTAATCAGCGCTGGGGTTTGCACAGTTTCTTCTTGCCAAAACAGCAAGTTATTGAGAATAATAGTCAATAATTTCGTTAAAAACAATATAACAAAAACTGTGTACTTGAAAACTCTTTTCATTAAGAATTTGTGAGCTTTGCCCCTAAAGACAGACTTGAGGCCAGCAAAAGGGGGTAGTGATACCACTCCCTCAATGGGCGATCGCTACCCCTGAAACGTTTTCAGCGTTAATTCTAATGTTGGTGTGATCCACTAAGGCTCAATTTCGAGATTCATCACATAAGTGCCCAACTGCACTTTTTCTGACCACAACTCATACTCAATCCGTAAAAGGTGGGGCAAAGCTTTACCCTCTAGCTTCAGGCTCCGGGTAAAGTTGCGTAGGCGCATTTGGCCGCTGCCGCTCAGCAAATCACTCTGCAACCAATAACGGCTCAAGCCATAAACGCCTTGCTCCCAAAAGTGGCGATAGCTAAAACGGCCATTACCCTGCATCGTCATAATGACTCGGTAGGGCGAAATCTCTAGCCAGAGCAACCGAGGTGTGGGCGTGGGGGGTAAAGTCTCAGAGCCTGGAGTGCCATTTTGCGAAGGGGGTGCTTCCGCAGTTTCTACGGTAATGGCTCGATCTTGAATGATTGGCTCAGGCAATAACAAGTGAAACCGTTCTTGGTCCTTTTGGTAAAGCGTGGCGGCGGTTTCAACCACAGACCAGATGGGTAGGTCTGTTGACACAAACGATAGGCAAATAGACTTGCGATGATGCGTCAGCATGAAGTGTGGGGAGGGTGAAGAGGAGGCGATGCTTTGGAATCGGTGCTAACAACGCAGCTTTAACATCTAAAGAAAGCGGTACGATCACTACGCAGTTCTAGGTCAGTCTATCTCAATGCCAGCTCCGATCGTAACGTTGACAACCACAGAAAATCAGCATCAGCTCACAATTGCCCAACCCACTTCCGGGCTTGCCTTACGAGGTCGCGTGCAGATTCCTGGCGACAAATCTATCTCGCACCGGGCCTTGATGTTAGGAGCGTTGGCCGAGGGAGAAACCCAAATTCAAGGACTGTTGTTGGGCGAAGATCCTTGTAGTACCGCCAGTTGCTTCCAGGCGATGGGGGCAGACATTTCGGAACTGAATATCGAGCTGGTG
>DATNPE010000051.1:0-6761 GCA_036703355.1 Allocoleopsis sp.
CTTCGGCTTGTTGCATCAACGCACGACCTGCCCCATGACCTTCGTAAGCAGGCAGCACAAACATCCCAAAAATAGTTTGTTTTGTAGCATTAGCGATGGAGAAGGCAATAGGTTGGTGATCCATCTCGGCAACCCAAGCGCGACAATCTGCTTGCAGCATCTCAGTTATAGTATCTGAAGTAATCCCTAAGGCTGCAATCTCCTCGCGAGATTGATGATTCTCCCTCACACTAGTTCTGATTTCAAACAGAGTTTCGATATCTTCTAGTTGTGCAACTCGAATTTGCATCGGAAAACCCTTAAAGATTAGAGCGATGGGAGGAGCGCTTGAGCAGATCTAAGACGTACAACCAGGTGAACAAGCCGCTGAATCCGGTTGACATCAGCCCTATCGAATAAATAAACCAACGGTTATCTTGTCGTAGTAACAGAGATTTCAGAGCTGAGTCTTGTAGAAACGCATTGATTTGAGTCGCTTTGTCTTCTGGAGAGCTAAAGCCATAATTCGTTGGGAAGTAAAGCTTACTATCCGATAGCTGCAAAACTAACTGTCTTAGCTTCCCGTTATGTCCCACCTCTGCACCTTCTAACTGGTCCAGCGGAAAAGCAGTAACTTTTTTGCCAAACAGCCCCGATAAGACGAGTTGGCAGTTCCCTAAGCTAGGGCTGGGACGATCGCAAGTTAAGGTGGCTAGATGAGGCTTAACGAAGAACATCCAAAACTGGAGAACGAGAACGGCTGTAATAAGGATGGTCGACCAAGCTTCCTTGAGTGCAGGGGAAGTTCCGTGCAGCTGAAATGAGCTATATTGCGATCGCTTACTTGTCAATCTATTCTTAGGACTTCCCATACTAACTCATCACTTTATGGCATGAAGCTCAGTGCCTCAATGGAGAGATACAGGCTAGTTGAGTTAAGTTTCGGGAACCACTGGTGATGCCGAGATATCAAGCAGTGGGCTGAGCAATGTAGCGGGAGATATAGCGATCGCGGCCTTGGTGCTTGGCTTCGTAGAGCGCTGCGTCTGCGGTGGCGACCAACTGCTCTGGAGAGATTGTACTGCTTGGGATTGTACTGGCAATACCTAAACTGATGGTGAGAAATGCACTGATGGCTGAATCTGCATGAGGGATTTGAGCGTTGTAAATTTCCCGCTGAATCGACCGAGCGATCGCGATCGCTCCCTTCACATCTGTCATTGGCAAAATCACCGCGAATTCCTCACCCCCGTACCGAGCCACCAAATCAGCAGGGCGCTTCACCCCTTGCCGCAATACTTGAGCCACTCGTCGCAGGCAGTCATCTCCGCCTTGATGACCGTAGAAATCATTGTAATTTTTGAAAAAATCGACATCGCAGAGAATTAGAGATAAGGCCCGCTGTTCCCGTTGTAGGCGTTGCCATTCCTGGCTGAGGGACTGGTCAAAGTAGCGACGGTTGGCGATCTGAGTTAATCCATCGATTTCGGAGAGGCGTTGCAGCTCTTGGTTAGCTTTTGCTAGTTCCCGGTTGGCTCTTTCCAGTTCGGTGGTGCACTCCTCCACCCGCCGTTCCAAGATATAGTTCGCGTTTTCTAAGGCTGTAAAAGACTGCTGAAGTTGCTCAGCCATGCGGTTAAAAGATTGGCTCAGCAAATTTAACTCATTAACTCCCTGGGTTTGCACCGTTTGAGCTAAATTACCATCTGCGATCGCCTTTGCCGAAGCATTGATTTGTCGAATGGGTTGGGTAATTTTGTGAGCTGTGGCAATGCCAATCAGAATCGCAATCAGTAAAGCTGCGGTGCAGAGCAGAAATGTGTGGCGTGTATTGATGTTGATCTGCTCCATGAAATCTGACTCAGGGATAATCACGACCACCAGCCAATCCAAACCTAAGTCGTCCTGCCAGGGCGTAACCTGCACAAACTGCTGCTGGTTTTGTAGCTCCAACTCCAGTTGCTGCTGTTGTCGAATTTTACCTAAGCTGCCAAATTGCTGAGTTAACGCTGTGGCCGCAGCCTGAATCAGAGCATCTGGGCTGTCGGTGGCTTTGAGGCGAGTCGGAGTGCCATTGACCATTTTGAAAGGTGGTGTCGTACCAGAACTGGCAATCATCCGTCCGTCCCGTTCCACAACAAAGATGGTTGCAGTAGGACTAATCTTGAGTTGACGCAGAAAGTCACTAATTTGGGACAAGCGCTGCTCAATCGCGATCGCCCCAATCACGTTTTTATCTTTGTCATAAACTGGGCTGCTAATGGCAATGGCAAGAGGATTAATCACCAAGCTCTGCCAGGTGTAGACGGAGGTCCATTGCGGTTTACGGTTTCGCATCACCTCTGTATACCAAGCTTCTTTTTGAAAAGGATAAGTATTCCCTGAATCGATTAATCTACCGCGATTCCCCTGAGAGTCCGGTTCGTAAATATAGAGCCGATTCGTGCCATAGCGTTTAGCATCTATCCGCTCGGTAATCAGTTCTAGTGGATAGGTGAGCGGTCTGCCGACATCTACATATTCTCCGGTTTTAGCGCCAAAAAGGATATAGCCGAACTGATAGAGCTTGGCTTGTTTCCAAAAGAAACGCCCCAAACTATCTTGATCCTGGAGATTAAATAAACCAGAACTGATCGCTGTCGCATTAATTTCATTCACTTGCCGCGCGGTGGAGAGATAGCAGTCGAGATGCTGATTAATCCGTTGAGTCGTTTGGTTTTGGAGATTAATCACCAATTCGTTGACAGCTTGTTGACCATTACGAAAAGACCAATAGCCGACTAAACCTACGATTGTGACTAGTTGCAAGATAAATGGCACAATCAGTAGCCCCCTGAGTGGCACATTTCTCAGCTGCCGTATCGGCAGGTGCGGAGGAAGCTTTACTGTTGGCCGCACCGTAACCAGTTGCTCAAGCTTGCTCGACATAGGTTTAGGCAGTTACTGTAAAGGGGGCATACCAGACGGCTGTAGAGTTTTCCTGAAACAACTGACCTTAATTTCTCGACAGCACATTTTTGAGATATTGAGGCATAAAATATATTTCTCTGAACGCAAGAATGCCCCGATTAGCAATGACCCTAACGCGATCGCTTCACAGAAATTAAAACTATCTTTAGAATTCAGTACTTTTAGAAAGGGGCAAACTCAAAATAGCGATCGCCGCTACCCTTCCGTAAACGCTTGGAATTGCTGGTCACTAATTCGCCCTGCTTGGTGGAGCGTATGGGTGATTTCAGAAATACTTAAAACCGAGTGGGCTCGATACCCTTGCTCTTGCAATCGCGTTTTAACCCCTTGTTCATGGTCAATAAATACGACAATATCTTCGACATTTAATCCCGCAAATTTGAGTTTTTCGGCTCCTTCGATCGCACTTTTACCACTGATTAAAATGTCATCTACCACGACCACCGTTTCGCCAGGATGAAAGTTCCCTTCAATCACACGGCGGGTACCATGCGCTTTGACCTCCTTACGCGGAAAAATCATCGGGCGATTGAGACGGAGAGACAGACCCGTGGCCGTGGGTAAAGAACCGTAAGGAATCCCCGCAATGCGATCGAAACTGAGGTCTTGCAAAATATCTGCATAGGCAGTCAGGACTTGATGGAACAGTTGCGGATTAGAAATAATCTTGCGGAGGTCGATGTAATAGGGAAATGTGGCCCCAGAAGCTTGGACAAACTCCCCAAACAAAATGCAGCCAATGTCATAGAGTTGCAAAATTAAATCGAGATGCGGGTGCTGTTCTAGGGGACAAACATCCGGTATCCAGAGGTCGCAGTTAGAAGCTTGGCCCACTAACTCCAGCCTCATTTGGTTGACTTCTTCGCGTAGTGCCTGCATGGCTCTGCCTAAATGCTTGTTGCTGACCAAATCTTGTGGTACTGGAATCAGTAACCCATCTCCCTCAAAGCTTAAACCTGCGGCCAGCAATGCTTCTAAATCACTTCCCTCCGCCCAGATACTCCGAGCTAAAATCAACCGCTCTGGCGCGATCGCCCGAATTTTTCTGAGGACTTCCGGGGAAGTGGTCCCTACTTCCAGACCCACTTGCTCTGGCGTGCCCCAGCTTTTGGCTTCCTGAGCAACCTGCACATAGAGGGGGTCTTGAGCATTGGGGTAAGACTGAAGGGCGATCGCAGCGGGGTTAGAAGTACAGCAAAGCACAAAAGCCGCTTTACCGGGATACATCAGAAATGGCGCAATCTGATCTTGGCCTGCATAGGGGCTGAGCGTAATCGCATCCACCTGCCACTCGGCGAATACAGTCCGCGCCACTAAAGTACTAGTGTTCAAGTCGGCATGTTTAGCATCCAGAATCACCGGAATATGTTCTGGAATTGCTGCTAAGGTGCGTTGCAACAGTTCCAAACCTGGAGCCCCTAAAGCGGTGTAAAAGCCTAAAGTGGGCTTGTAGGCACAAACTAAATCGCTGGTTTCCGCGATCGCAAACTGCAGCCAGTCCCATAACTGCTCGATCAACGCTTCTGGGGTAGAGTGACCGGGATGAGCAGGCATCATTTCTGGATTCGGGTCTAAACCCAAAAACAGCAGGCTTTGGTTGCGAGCGATCGCTTCATTGAGTTTGTCGAAAAAGCTCATGCAGTATTACCACCCTAGGCTGTCTGATTGCAGATACGATCTCATACTGAAGATTGGCTGTCTGCGCCAGAATTGTCCAGTTTCAATCAGAAAAAACAACAGCTTTTAACAATTCGAGCTGAGTTCTAGGGAAAGTTTTGATCAAGACCCCGACTCCATCATTAGGCAGGGACTCAGCGGTACCTATGAAAACTGTGGAACAAACTGCGACAAAACTGGTGCTGCGTCACCGCCCTACGCAAATTTGGCGTTTAGCGGGAGGACTGGCGATCGCCCTACCTGCATTGTTGTTATGGCTGAGTACTAGTAATTCCTGGCTCAATTACCTCTGGTGGTTTCCTTTGTTTGTCGTGTTTTGGTTTGCCTGTGGTGCCCTCTTGTTTCTGCTCGCAGGTCAGGCTGTCACTTACCAATTCGACAAAACGCTGAACTCGCTGATGATTCAGCATCACCGACTACCCAAAACCAAAAATGCTGAGTTCGCCCTCAAAGACATCGTGGATGTGCAATTGCAGCTAGCGAGTTGGCATCACGACTCGGACGCCTCTAAAGCCACCTATCAGGGTGTGCTGCTATTACGGGGCGATCGCGTCTTAACGCTACAATGCGGCTTCAATACCAGTCGTCAAGACCAAGAGGCGATCGTCAGCGTGATTCGGCAGTTTTTGGGTATGCAACCCTAAGCAATTTTCCTAATGATCAAAGTGAAGATTAAAGTCCCGCAAACCATTCGTAGCCTTGATCTTCCCAGTATCCTTTCACCCGTCCCAGTTGGCTTACTAAAGTAATACGAGTCACCCATTTGCTTTGCTTGTAGCCCAGCTTAACCGGAGACGCTAAACGCAACGGCGCACCATTCTCAATCGGTAAAGGCTCCCCGTTTTTCTGGTAAGCCATCAAAGTTTGTGGATGCAACGCCGAAGGTAAATCCCAACTGCCATAGTAGCCATCCGCCGACTGAAAATAAACATACTTCACCCCTGGCTTAGGTTGTGCTAGTGCCACCAATTCCCGCAGTCTCACACCCCCCCACTGCACGATCGCGGCCCATCCTTCGACACAGACATGCCGAACCACCATTGAAGTGAGCGGCAGTTGCTGAATCTCAGTCAGACTCAGGCTTAAGGGATGGTTCACTTCTCCATCGATGACCAAACGAAAAGTGTCAGGATTAAGGATGGGATTGCCCCGAAAAGAATTGACAATTAGCGCTTCAGGTTCGATCGCCTCTAGAGGAAATTCTGGAACCAGCTTTTGCGGTTGAAATAGCAGGGTTTCAACTTGCTGATTCAGCGGCTCAGAAACTTTACCCACAATATCCTCAAACAAGGGAGTCCCGCAGCCACCCAGGAGAAAACTCAAACTTGAAAGTCCAGAGACTTGCAGAAATTGCCGCCGACTCAACTGCGACTGCGGAACCCGAATCAAACCCATTACCCTGTCACCCAAGCACGCGCTACCACAATACTAAACTTTCGGGTAATAAAGTTACCGTAGACAGGTCCACTACTGATTGCAACAATGCGCTGAGCATATCCGCTACAGACTTGAATAACATCTTCTTGTGCTTTTGGATAAAGGATGATGCCGAGAACGACGCTAGGGGCAAATTGCTCAAATTCAGCTCTAAAGTTGGGTAACTGATTGCACATGCTGTGGAAATAGACAAGCAAGTCCAATCTACTTACAAGAGTGCTATCTAGATGAAAAAGGGCAATTTACTGCCCCTGCGTCATTTAATGAGTTGATTCTTTATGGATTACAGACCAACGACCCAGCAACTGGGGTAATTGCCCTGACTGGGTCGCTATTAGGAGCCCCACTGCCGCCTCCTGTCACAACAAAAGTTTCAGAGCTGTTTGCGTTCGCGTAGTTAACCGTCACCTCTGTCCCAAAGAGCAAGTATGTCGAAGGAGCATTCGGGCTCGATAGGAAAGAAGCGACAGCATTGGTTCTAGCATCCTGCGATAACCGACAATCGGTCGTGGGGAGCGACAAACTGGTCTGTGGGTATTCTGGTCCATCCATAACTCCGATAGACTCTAAAGCCTCTTCAATCAACAAGGGTTGCCTAACCTGATCCAAGAGCTGTTGGATTTCGGCGGCGCTTTGGGGTGGTTTTCCAATGACGGTGATCGTTGGGAGTGTTGTTTGAGCGGCGGCGGGGTGTGGGA
>DATNPE010000052.1:0-3273 GCA_036703355.1 Allocoleopsis sp.
ATCACAATCTCTCAGCATCAGTGAATCAAATTCTACTGAAACCAATTGAAACCGTAAGAGTGCACTGCCAATTAAAGCTTGTGAAAGACCAAGCGATCGCACAGCGTTAAAAGTTGGAATAAGACACTATTAGTACAGAAATACTATAATAGTGTTTGAGCGTAACGACTCAATTTTGATCTTGAAAACAGTCGATTTAGCAGCGTTTTTAGGGTGGTTATTACCCCAAAATACGACCTCTAGAGCCTCCTATATGTAGTGGTTATAAACTACAATAGATCTAGTGAGATTCAAGTTCTAAATATGCAGATCGGTCGATTTTTTTCGTTACAGCAAGGCCGTGTGGGGCAGTATTTATCTCCACGGGTTTTAGTCGTTCGCAGCCCCTTCCAAAAGCTGCCTAAATCGGGTGGGCCCGGTGCCGCTTGCTACTTTGGTTTTGACAAATTAAGCAAAGCTCAATCTTTTGCCAAGTACTTGTCAGGCTTGGGTTACACCTATCAACTGCGTCGGGGCCAGATGCTGCCGCAGTATGCCTACGAGATTGCTTTACGGGACCATACAGACCTTGCCAAGGTTCTTGCATACTGGGATCGTATGGACGGTAAGCAGCCAAGTTTGAACGTGAGCCGCGCTAAAACTCGCGATCGCGCCTTGCAGATTGTGCCTCCAGTTTTGGCTGCCTGAGGGCGGTGTCAGGGGCTTGTTTTTCCTTGAAAATGTGGTGGATATGCACTACAATTAAGTATAGTGATTCAAGTTCTTGCGCCATGACTAAGCACTACATTCTCAGCGTGGACCCAACTGCCAAGTATGACTGGGAGCGTTGCACACTCCGCGACCCCATTACTGCCAATCGCCCAGATTTGGCTGAGCTGATTGCCGAGGCGGTCGGTGAAGCAGCAGGTTCATACTTGGTTGCCGTCAATATCGAAGTTCAGGTACTGGAGCAGACCTCACCAACGCCTCCAGCCAAGCGCATCCTCCCCGGTGAATTGGATGCTGCTGTGCGATCGCAGCGAGTGCAGTTAGAAGAATTAGCTGCCTAATGTAGGCTGATGCCTATTGCTCTCCTGGCTGGGTTGCTGTTTTACTCAGCCTCTTCACTATTTCTGATCTCAACATTCAAGTTCTAAGTTTGCTTAGGTGAACCCATCTATGAAATTCAGCATTAGCCAATATCCTGCCGCGATCGCTCAAGCTGCTCAAGCGGTGAATGAGTTGGAACACCAAATTGGCGAGGCCCGCCAGCACATTGCTCGCTTAGAAGGCAATGCGGACATGGTCGTGGCGTTTGAAACCAACCTGAAGAACGACAACCAACGCAAGGCTCGTCGCTTTGAAGTGCTGCAAGCGAACCCTGAGTATCAGCACGCAATGGATGCTCTGCTGCGTCTGAGCACCGAGAAATCGAATGCCTTGGCTCATCTAGAGCATTTACGGAATGAGTTTAGCGTCGCCAAGCTAGAAGCCCGTCTCGCGATCGCTCAGCAACTCACTGGCCTAGAAACTCGCGAGTTCGTTGGGCTGTAGCCACCTAACCGTTCAGCTTCTCTCCTCTCAAGCTTGTTTTTGAGGGGTATGTAGTGGCAGTGGGACTCTGGTCCTGCTGCTTTTTTCTTGAGGGTTGGCTGAAGTATTGAACTGTGACTGGCAAGCTAATTACTGATAAAAATTACCAAAAATAAAAAAGTGGCCCCCGCCGCGAGGTGAAGGTCACTTAGTGATTCAAGTTCTTAATTTAAGCCTAGTGGATGAGGGAGGTTTATGCAAGAAAATGTAGTGGAATTGATCCGAGAGTTAATGAAAACTCAGCAGATGAGCATCCGCAAAATCTCGGCGCGGATCGCCAAAGAGCATGGCGGTAGTGCTTTAGGCTATACTCAGCAAATTAACCGGATCTTGAATGATGCGGACTACGATCCCAACTTTTCTACAGTTCAAAAAGTGCTTTCCGCCCTCAATTGTTCGTTTTGGCAATTGACGACGACCCAAACAAATTTTGACTTCAAAGCGATAGAAGGACGCTTAGATCGCTTGGATACAGAGATTGCAGACCTGAAGCTGGCTGTGAATCAACTCCAGGGATCAGTGGAAGGATTGGTGCAAGAATTACAACTCCAGCCAGCGAAAGTGAAGCGATAATCAGCCCCTATTGATCTAATCAGTTATGGATACTATTCTCACGCCTACCGAAATTTCTGACTTTCGTGCTGAACTAAGCGATTATCCCCAAGCTTTAGCGGCCTTAGATGTGATTGAGGACTGTGAAGGAGATTTAGAAGACGCGGCGATCGCCCTCGCCATTCAAGTCGGACAACAACCCACTACCTCTGAAGGTTGGATTGCAAGTTTGGCTAAGCGTTGGCGACCCAGGCTGTGTCAAGCAGAACTGCGGGCTGATTTAGTAGACAACCGTGTGGCAAGCACGATTACACAACTCGTTACGACCAAGGCGCTGCCGTGGGAACTGGCAACCCTGGTGAGTATCTACGCTGCGAAATCTGGCATTGATGATTTCTGCAAGCCGCTGGAAGAGAAACTGTAGCGATTTTAGGGTTTGGGTTGGTTGGGGGGAAACTCCTGCGATCGCACCTCCGTGGCAAAGGTTTGCACCGCTTGGGTAATGCTCTCGCGTAAGTTGGCGTAGGTTTTGGCGAAGGGAGGCTGCCAACTGGAAAGCCCCAGCAAATCTGCTGTAACCAATACCTGACCGTCACAGTGAGGACCAGCTCCAATGCCAATGGTGGGAATGGTAAGTTTTTCGGTGATTTGTTGCGCTAAATCAGCGGGAATATGTTCTAAGACGATCGCGAAGGCTCCTGCTTGTTCCAGGGCGATCGCTTCTGCCAGAATCCGCTCTCTCGCTTCTAGCGTTTTGCCCTGTTGGCGATAGCCCAGTTGATGCACCGATTGGGGAGTGAGACCGACGTGCCCCATCACCGGAATGCCTACTTGGACTAAATGAGCCACAGTATCGGCGATCGTCGGGTAGCCACCTTCTAGTTTCACAGCTTGGGCACCCGTTTCTTTGAGGACGCGGCCTGCAGAGTGAATGGCTTGTTGCCAACTCTCCTGGTAGCTCAAGAAGGGTAGGTCAACGACGATCAGGGCTTGTTGAGCACCGCGACGCACGGCTTTGGCATGGTGCAGCATTTCCTCTAAGGTGATGGGCAGGGTGGTGTCATAGCCGAGGGCCACCATTGCTAGGGAATCTCCGACGAGGAGAATATCGGCTCCTGCTTGATCCAGAATTTGAGCGAAGGCGTAGTC
>DATNPE010000053.1:0-9961 GCA_036703355.1 Allocoleopsis sp.
GATCTCCACGCGATTTGGAGGCAGCATGTACAATGCACGTAGGGAAATCGATCCCTCGGCCTCAACCTGATGACAGTTCAAACGTATTTTGATATCGCAAAAAGTGTTTTGAATTGACTTTGAGAGCGAAACTACTGAGGAACTGTTGCCGCCTTCACAGTCTCTTTACGATTGATCCACTAAAGATCTTTGTCACTACTATGAGTGAGCAGGCTAGCCCTTCCCCCCGATCGTCAGATAAGGTTGAAATTGCAATTCATCTAGATCCAGAATTGCTCGACCAAATCCAGCATCTTACCAATGACCCAAGCAAGGTAATTGAGACAGCAGTGCGCCAATGGTTGAGAGGAGAATCTGCCTCAGACCAAGAGCTATCTCGAACATTGCCTAGAAATCCTCCGGTCCCCCCCAGAGGTGAATGGAATGATTAAGCGATCGCTTCTCAACTCAAAACTTAAAGGTTAATTGAACTGCTGAATTGGGATAACTGCGTATATATCAGTGTATATGTCAGTCATAGCCAACAATTCTCTACCTTTACTTGTAGTGGTTGTCACCCCTACTACGTAGCAAATTGTGGGCTTTTAGGCATCCGCTGGTTGCATCTCCCTGTCCTTTTAGGCGATCGCGAAGCCTACCTGAGACCTAAACAAGACAAAAGTAGTGCTTCTCCCTTTCCTTCGCAGTCTCACACTCTATACTAATGACCTCTTCCGCCGACTCTAAATTTTCATTAACGGAACAGACAGAATTAGTACCTGCTACTGATACCCCCGAATACTTGCAAGGGTTGGGGGCTGAGTTGGTCTTTACCCAAACGGTTACGGGTGAATACCTCTCTTTTTACTGGCAGGAAGCGGAAAGTTTTAGAGTCAAGCCAGAGCAGCTCGTGGGGCACAGCTTAGGCGACATCTTTGGGCCAGCGGCAATTCAGCCTTATTTAGGCAGAGTCCGACGGGTTTTGGACTATTTAACGCCAGAACGCTTCAGCTATCCCTTTCGCTACGGTGATCAGCACTTACTCTTTGACTTAATCGTGAGTCCCATTCTGACTCCGAGTGGCCTCGCAACAACAGCCCTCGTGATGGGAAAACGGCTTGCTACATCTAGTCACGATCAAGGAGCGACAGCAGAAGCAGACTCAGCGCCTCATGCTGCGCCCAATTCCGATCGCTACCAAAAGCTACTGACTCAAATTGCCTGGAATATTCGCCGCACACTCGACTTAGAAACCATTTGGCAGCAGACAGTCACGGGTTTGGGTAAAGCTCTTGGGGTCAGCCGCTGCGTCATCTGTCCTTACGAAAAAGACCAGACCGCTGTCAAAGTGGTGGCGGAGTTTTGTCAAGATTCTGCGCCTACGATGCTAGGCCAAACCCTACAGATTGCTGAAGAAGTCCACTTTCGCCAAGCGCTGACTCTACTAGAGCCGATTTTGCTAGAACAAAATTCCCATGCTACGCATGTGTTTAACGAGGCGTACAGTGGGCAGGAAGCGCATGTTCTGGGTCACTGCACTACCGCTCAAGTTCTAGAGGGACCCCAGCAATCTGTTTTGCTGATTGCTACCTGCTACCAAGACCAACCCAATGGCTTAATTTGTCTGTATCAGTGCGATCGCCCCCGCATGTGGAGTGAAGCTGAGATTGAATTGGTGCGGGAGTTGGCTGATCAGGTGGGGACCGCGATCGCCCACGCCACCCTATTTGCGGCCAGTCAAGCCTTAGCTACCCAACTGCAAAAAGTCAACGAAGATTTAGTACAGAAGCATCGAGAGCTGGAAGAAGCTAGCCAGCAAGCCGAAGAAGCCTCGCGCCTCAAGAGTGAGTTTTTGGCCAATACCTCCCATGAACTCCGGACGCCACTCAATGGCATGATCGGTTTCTTGAAACTGGTGATGGATGACATGGTGGATGACCCAGAAGAGCAGTACGAGTTTATTGAAGAAGCTTACGACTGCGCCATTCACCTCATGCAGTTAATCAACGACATTCTCGATATTGCCAGAATTGAGGCTGGCAAAATGCAGCTAGAGTTGAGTCCTGTCAATCTCAATGAGCTACTGGCTGCGGTGGAGAATTTCTCCCAAAGACAAATCCAAGCGCAGCAGAAAAACCTGAGTTTTGAAATTAATTTGCCGCCAACCTACGACCAAATTATTGTGGAAGGTAACTATCAGCGCTTACTACAAGTGATGCTGAATTTGGTCGGCAATGCGATTAAGTTCACCCATGAAGGTGGCATTACCATCAGTGCTGAAGTGGTGAAGAAGAAAGTCGTTGTGCAAAACAACGAGCGGCCTGGAATGGTGAAAATTCGGGTCGCCGATACAGGCATTGGGGTTTCGCTCGACAAGCAAGACAAGTTGTTCCAATCTTTTAGTCAAGTAGACGGCTCCCGGACTCGCCAGTATGGTGGCACAGGCTTAGGTCTGGCAATCTCTCAGCGCTTGGTAGAGGCAATGGGTGGCGTGGTCAACTTCTACAGCTTAGGTGAGGGGTTAGGCTCAACGGTGACTTTTGATGTGCCGCTGTTCCAAGAACCGATTATGAGTACAGCTCCAGGAGATGAATCTGTCGAACTTTTAGTTGAGCGTCTGCCACAATAACCGCAATCAATCGCGATCGCCTGGCCAGGTTTGTAAGCTGGGTGAGTGTTAGAGACGCCCCTCCCATTGCAGATGCCATCAGCTTGCTGGTGCGGTCTTGGGCTGGAGAGCGCTAGGATAAACCTAGAACACATATCGCTGCAATTGGCACTAAGACTGCGAAAGGTAAACTATGGCTGAAACTCTAGCGTTGACCTCAGATAACGTCGAAAAAGTATTGGATGAACTGCGTCCCTATTTGATCTCCGATGGCGGCAACGTTGAACTCGTCGATATCGATGGGCCTGTGGTGAGATTACGGCTCCAAGGTGCTTGCGGTTCTTGCCCCAGTTCTACCATGACGCTGCGAATGGGAATCGAGCGGCGCTTGCGAGAATTTATTCCAGAAATTGCGGAAGTGGAACAGGTGATGTAAGGAAACGTTACTGACATTTACTGTTCTTTTACACTGTGCATAAAGTGGTTAAGCAGGGAAAGTGAATGAATTTTCCCTGTTTATTTTTTATGGTAAAAGCCTCCTCACCATTGTTATGACTTACCCTCTCTACGTCGCCTTTATCTGGCATCAGCACCAGCCATTGTATAAGTCGCGGGTGGCGGGTCAGTACCGTCTGCCTTGGGCGCGATTGCACGGTACGAAAGATTATTTGGATCTTGTGCTGCTACTAGAGCGCTACCCCAAGCTGCACCAAACGGTGAATCTAGTGCCGTCTTTGATCCTGCAAATTGAAGACTATGTAGCGGGCCAAGCCTTTGATCCTTATCTTTCCGTGACTTTGTTGCCTACAGAGCAACTGACACGAGAGCAAAAAGAATTTATTGTGGGGCATTTCTTTGATGCCAACCACCACACTTTGATTGATCCACACCCCCGCTACGCCGAGTTGTACGGTCAGCACCAGGAGCAAGGGGAGGCATGGTGCTTAGAAAACTGGAACTTGCAAGACTATAGCGACCTGCTAGCTTGGCATAATTTGGCTTGGATTGACCCCTTGTTTTGGGATGACCCAGAGATTGAGCAGTGGTTGAAGCAGGGCCGCAACTTTACCATTGGCGATCGCCAGCGTATTTACTCCAAGCAACGAGAAATTCTTAGCCGTATTATTCCACAGCACCGCAAAATGCAGGAAACGGGGCAGCTAGAGGTGACAACTTCGCCCTACACGCACCCGATCTTGCCTCTGCTGGCCGACACCAATGCTGGCCGAGTGGCGGTGCCAAATATGAGGCTGCCAGAGCAGCGCTTCCAGTGGGCTGAGGACATTCCGCGCCATTTGCAAAAAGCTTGGGATATGTATCTCGATCGCTTCGGTCAAGCACCTCGTGGGTTATGGCCTTCGGAGCAGTCGGTGAGTCCAGAGATTTTGCCCTATGTGGCGAAGCAAGGGTTTAACTGGCTGTGCTCCGATGAAGCGGTTTTGGGTTGGACGCTGAAGCACTTCTTTAATCGCGACGGGCTGGGCAATGTCCATGAGCCAGAACTGTTGTATCGCCCCTATCGGTTAGAAACTCCTAATGGTGACTTGGCGATCGTGTTCCGGGACCACCGTTTATCCGACTTGATCGGGTTTACTTACAGCGCTATGGAGCCGAAGCGAGCCGCTGCTGATTTGGTGGGGCACTTGGAGGCGATCGCGCGATCGCTGAAGAAACGCCAACCCAGCGGCAGCACCACCCTAGAACAACCTTGGCTTGTCACTATTGCGCTGGACGGAGAAAACTGCTGGGAGTTTTACCAACAAGATGGCAAACCCTTTCTGGAAGCTTTCTACCAAACCCTCAGTCACGACCCAAACATTGAGTTAGTCACTGTTTCTGAATTTATTGAGAAGTTTCCGCCCACCGAAACGCTGCCTGCTGCTCAACTGCACAGCGGTTCCTGGGTAGACGGAAGTTTCACCACTTGGATTGGCGATCCAGCGAAAAACCGGGCTTGGGATCTGCTGACCGAAGCAAGGCAGGCGTTGGCGAAGCACCCGGAAGCCACCGAGGAAAATAATCCAGCAGCTTGGGAAGCGCTGTACGCAGCGGAGGGTTCCGATTGGTTTTGGTGGTTTGGTGAAGGGCACTCCTCCAACCAGGATGCCATCTTTGACCAACTCTTCCGCGAACACTTATGCGCCATTTATCAGGCGCTGAACGAACCTGTACCGCCTCATTTGTACCGTCCAGTTGAGTTACACGAGGCCAAAGGAGACCATCGACCCCAAGGCTTTATTCACCCAGTGATCGATGGAAGCGGCGATGAGCAAGATTGGGACAAAGCGGGTCGGATTGAGGTCGGTGGAGCTAGAGGCACAATGCATCGTAGTAGCCCTATCCAACGACTTTGGTACGGCGTTGACCACTTAAATTTCTACTTGCGCTTAGATTTTCAGGCAGGAATGCAGGCAGGCATTGGGCGATCGCCAGAACTGAACTTGCTCTGGTTCTACCCCCACCAAACCATGCATAACAGCCCCATGCCGATCGCTGACTTACCTGAGCAAGCCCCGCTAAATTACCTGTTCCATGACCATCTCAGCATCAACTTAGCGACCGAATCGATTTGGTTCCAGCAAGCGGGAGAGCATTTCCAGTGGCACCCTCGTCCCAGCCGTGCTCAAGTTAGGATTGACAAGTGCCTAGAATTGGCAGTGCCCTGGGCCGACTTACCCGCCAAACCAGACTGGTCACTACGGGTGGTATTAGTGCTCTCAGATGGAGGACGCTATCACAGCTATGTCCCAGAAGAGGCATTAGTTCCGTTTGAGGTGCCTTAAAACAAAAAGATCTGCCTCTGTAAGACGGCCCCCTCAATCCCCCAAACTTGGGGGAAGGTAAGAATCTGGCTCCCCCCAAATTTGGGGGGCTAGGGGGGCTCCTGAAGCAGAGGGGAACTGCAAAACCTCACAAGTATCAAGAAGAGTTCCGATAAACGGTATATCTTGATCTATTGCCAGAAGTATTAATCGAGATTTTGAGGAAGATTTGTGCTTGATCTGAAGCAGATCCGGGAAAATCCACAAGCAGTCCAAGAACGCCTGAACCGCCGATCGGGCAATTTTGACATTCAGCCGATTCTGCAATTGGATCAACAACAGCGAGACCTGGAAAAAGTGCGATCGCAGCTTCAGGCTCGCGGCAATGAAATTGGTAAGCTGGTTGGGCAAAAAATTAAAGCGGGCAGTGACCCCAAAGGCCCAGAAATTCAGGAGTTGCGGGAAGAAGGCAACCAAATCAAGATTAAACTTAGCGATTTAGAGCCGCAAGAAAAAGAACTAAAAGCTCAGATCGAAGCGCTGCTTCTAACTTTGCCTAACCTGCCCAGCGACTCCACTCCGGTGGGCCAAAGCGAAGAAGACAACGTAGAAGTGCGGCGCTGGGGTGATGAATACAAACCCCAGAATTCCGATATTTTGCCCCACTGGGAAATTGGTGAGAAACTGGGCATCCTCAACACCGAGCGATCGACCAAAGTGGCGCAAAGCCGATTTGTGACGCTGATTGGTCCTGGTGCTGCCCTGGAGCGAGCGTTGATTCAGTTTATGCTCGATCGCCAAACGGAAGCAGGGTATGTTGAGGTGATTCCGCCGTTCCTGATCAACAGCGAGTCATTGACGGCCACAGGTCAACTGCCCAAATTCGCCGAAGAGAGTTTCAAATGTGAGTCTGATGATCTTTGGCTCGCACCCACCGCTGAAGTGCCCGTGACCAATCTCTACCGGGATGAAGTTTTAGCGGCAGAGCAGTTACCGATTCATCACTGTGCTTATACTCCTTGCTTCCGTCGAGAGGCAGGCAGCTATGGCCGCGATACCCGTGGCTTAATTCGTCTGCACCAATTCAACAAAGTGGAACTGGTCAAACTGGTGCATCCCAGCACCTCCGAGCAAGAACATCAAGCGTTGGTGCAAAATGCCGAGGCCATTCTGCAAGCTTTGAAACTGCCTTACCGCATGATTGAGCTTTGCACGGGAGACTTAGGATTTGGTGCGGCCAAGTGCTACGACCTAGAAGTTTGGTTGCCAGCTTCTGGTAAGTACCGCGAAATCTCTAGCTGTTCCAACTTCCTCGACTTCCAAGCTCGGCGCGGCAATATTCGCTTTAAGGAAGCGGGTCAAAAAGGCACGCAATTCGTCCACACGCTGAATGGTTCTGGCTTAGCCGTGGGGCGCACAATGGCGGCGATTCTGGAAAATTACCAGCAACCCGATGGCACGGTGCGTCTACCCGAAGTGTTACAGCCCTACCTCCGCCGAGAGGTTCTCTGAGATCCGGTCGGCATCACCGATTCAGGCATCTTAGAATAGTAAAGATATCTAACAGACGTTTTTCGGGTCTTAAATCTATGTCAGTGTTGGCGGCGATCGCAGTCCTAGCGCTCTTGATTGTGGTTCACGAGTTGGGTCACTTCACCGCAGCGCGGGCTCAAGGCATCCACGTGAATCGCTTTTCCTTAGGGTTTGGCCCTATCCTGTGGAAATACCAAGGGCCAGAAACTGAATATGCTATTCGGGCGTTTCCCCTAGGGGGATTTGTGGGCTTTCCTGATGATGATCCGGATAGTGAAATTCCTCCCGAAGACCCGAATCTACTGCGAAATCGGCCTGTGCTCGATCGCGCGATCGTGATTAGCGCGGGCGTGATTGCCAACTTGATTTTTGCCTACTTCCTATTGGTCGGTCAGGTGACCGCAGTCGGCACGCCAGAATTTAGCTATCGGCCTGGTGTCGTGGTGCCGAAAGTCGCCGCAGAAGTCAGCTCAGCAGCAGCAAAAGCAGGTATCAAACCTGGAGACATCATCCTGAGTGTCAACAATCAAGAACTGGGGGCTTCTAAGCAGGCAATCCAGATTTTGATGGAAGAGATTCAAACTCACCCTAACCAAGCGCTACCGATCACCGTACAACGGAGTGGCGAAACGCTATCTCTGAGTGTCACGCCTGATCTAGGACCAGAGGGCAAGGGTCGCATTGGTGTGCAACTCGCTCAAAACGCTGAAGTCAAACGCCGTCGGGCCAGCAATATTGTTGAGGCTTTCAGCAAAGGAGCACGGGAATTTCAGCGCATTGTGATTCTGACGGTGCAAGGATTTGGTCAGCTAATTAGCAACTTTGGTGAAACGGCTGAGCAAGTCTCTGGGCCTGTGGCGATCGTCGCCCTAGGAGCGAATATTGCTCGTTCTGATGCTGCTAGCTTATTCCAATTTGCCGCACTGATCAGCATTAACCTAGCAATCATTAACATCTTGCCCCTGCCCGCTTTGGATGGGGGTCAACTGGCCTTTCTGCTAATTGAAGGACTGCGTGGCAAACCTCTACCCACCAAAATTCAAGATGGAGTGATGCAAACCGGTTTGATGCTCTTGTTAGGGTTAGGCATTTTCTTGATTATTCGCGATACTGCGAATTTAGAGCCTGTGCAAAAGTTGTTTCAACCTTGAGCAGCAGGTTACATCTACCTCTGCCATCCCATGAGCATTACGCGAAAACTGTCTGCTAAAAAGCAACGGGCGCTGGAGATTTTGATTCGTCTGAAGCGACTTTATCCAGAAGCCCCTTGCACGCTTAACTATGAAACTCCGGTGCAGCTCTTGGTGGCCACGATTCTGTCGGCTCAATGCACCGATGAACGGGTCAACCAAGTGACACCGGAGTTATTTCGTCGCTTTCCGGATGCGGCTGCTCTCGCCGCTGCTGACCCTCTAGAGCTAGAAACTTTAGTTCGTTCCACTGGGTTTTACCGCAACAAAGCCAAAAACATTCGGGCTGCTTGCTATTTGATTCAAACCGAATTCAATGGCCAAGTACCCAAGTTAATGGAAGATTTACTCAAGCTGCCCGGTGTGGCTCGTAAAACCGCCAATGTAGTTTTGGCTCATGCTTACGGCATTCACGCTGGGGTGACAGTCGATACCCATGTGAAACGGCTGACCCAACGCTTGGGTCTGACCAAGCATACCGATCCGATTCATATCGAGCGGGACTTGATCAAGCTGTTGCCTCAACCTGATTGGGAAAACTGGTCGATTCGAATCATCTACCACGGGCGGGCGGTCTGTAATGCCCGGAATCCTGCTTGCGATCGCTGCCTTCTCGCCGACCTCTGCCCCTCCGCCGACCCCACGAAAGTCGATCTGGCAACCCTCCAACCACCTGTACTCACGGCTCCGCCAATCTGATTTACTGGCATTTGCACCAGCGTTGGTTGAATCAGATAGAATAGAAAATGCTGTCTTTATTTGAGAGAAACCAAGGCAATTCATGGCTAAGAAAAGCATGATTGAGCGGGAAAAGCGTCGCCAGAAACTGGTTGACAAGTACGCTCAAAAACGGGAAGCGCTACAAGAACAATTTGCCCAAGCGACTTCCCAGCAAGAAAAACTAGAAATTCACCGTCAAATTCAACAGTTGCCTCGTAACAGCGCTCCCACTCGCTTGCGGAATCGTTGCTGGGCAACCGGTCGTCCCAGAGGCTACTACCGTGACTTCGGTTTATCCCGTCACGTCTTGCGAGAAATGGCCCACCAAGGTCTGCTGCCCGGAGTGGTCAAGTCTAGCTGGTAAATAGGTTTTGGATTTTAGGTTTTGGATTAGCGAGCAATTTCTAGCCAAAACCGAAATCCAGAATCCATCTAGCTCTGACTACCTTTATTGCCCACAGCAGCGATCGATTCCCAAGCTATCTAAGAGCAAATCGCTGACCGCATTCGCTACAGCAAACTCACTAAAGAAGCTTTTAGAAAAATCAAATGCTTGCATTTCGGTGACGATGGCAATGACCAGCGATCCTAGGTCATTTTCGCCTTCCATTCGTTGCCGCACAAACACTTGAGTTGCTCGCTCAGCGATCTGCTGATTAATGGCTTCGGGAATAAATTCGTGGTCGAGCCACTGACATAAAACGTTTTTTAGCCATTCTCCTTCCTGCTGGGGGTTTTCGGCAGGAGGTAAGGTGATGGGGGGAATTGGTTCAGCCATTGGCCTAGCAAAGTGACAAGTGACAACTGTGGGAGGGCAGTCTGGAGTGAAGCTCGCTCAGCTTGACTAGGGTGCTTCTGAAAAAACAGACATTTTCTCTAACCACTATACCGCTGCCCCACCACTGGATGAGAGCCTCTGAACAAACTGCAACAACCCTCCAGCACGGCTAAGACAATCAAGGGGATTTACGACGATGGGAAAAGAACCACTAGTCTTACTCTCGCGCCGAGAGATCGACAAAATGCGTCAGGCTGGACACTTAGGCGCTGAGTTGCTGAGACATCTGGAGCCGATGGTGCGGCCTGGAGTGAGTACCCTAGAAATTAATGATGAGGCAGAGCGGTGGACCCAAGCGCATGGGGCCAAGAGCGCACCCTTGGGCTATCAC